>JBEBJW010000911.1:0-3701 GCA_040079715.1 Myxococcota bacterium
ATTTTTCGAGAAGATGCGACTTCTCGGTCACCTTAGCCCATTCGTCCGCGTCGGACGGCGCATCTTTGCGGGCGATGATGGGTTTCCACGCTTTGGCGAGTTCGGCGTTGATCGCCGCGACCTTCGCGTGGGCGGTCGACAACACGCTGTCGCGCCCGCTGTCGGACCTCGATCCGTCGGACGTGGTGGGCGCGAAGGGCCTGGTCGGCGCGACGGTGTCGGTCGGCGTCGCCCTCGCCACCGGCGCGACCTGGCCTGCGCTCGGCCCCGCGGCGGCGCTGGTGGTGACCGGGGCGATCGGGTTCGGGGCGAGCCTTCGGCTGTACCTGCGCGCGCAGCGGGTCCTCGGCGCGGCGCGGACCGGCTCGGTGTTCGCGATCGCGCCGTTCCTCGGGGTGCTCGGGGCGGTGGCGCTCGGCGAGCCGCTCGGCGGCTGGCTCACCGCGGTCGGGGCCGCGGCGATGGCGCTCGGGGTGTACCTGCACCTCGGGGAGGACCACGACCACGAGCACACCCACACCGCGATGACCCACGACCACCCGCATCGCCACGACGACGATCACCACGATCACGTCCACGACCCGCCGGTGATCGGGCTGCACACCCACGTCCACACCCACGAGCCACGCACCCACCGCCACCCCCACGGGGAGGACCTCCACCACCGACACTAGGAGCCGTGGGGTAGGCCGCGGAGCGGATGTCCCAGGCCGCGGAGCCGCCGCGTCACCAGGTCGCCGCGGGACTCCACGGGCTCGACCTCGATCGGTCGCTCACGCCGAGATAATCCGGAGGATGGTCCCTCGAGGCTCACTCAGCGCCAGGATCCTCGCGCCCGGCCTCTCGCTCGGGCTCGCCCTCTCCGCCGTTGCCTGGCTGCTCCTCGCTACGAGCGCCCCGACGACCGGCGCGCGGCGTGTGACCTGGCTCGGACCCGACGGGCGCGCCATCGCGCGGGATCCCCCCGGAGCGCTGTCCCCCTGGGACGGCTGCAACGCCCAGGACATCCGTCTGACTGCGCTCGAGTTCGACGATTCGCTCTTCACCGTCTGCCGCGACGAGGGGCTGTTCCCCCAAGGCGCCCTCGGACGGATCCGCGCCGCTTCCCTCGCGGGCGGGCACGGGATCGGGGAGGTGCTGTGGCCCGTTCCCGAGACGCTGCCCATCGAATACACCGCTGGATTGGCGCCAGGCACGGATGGACGTCTCGGGATCGCGTACGTCACCGGTGGGATCGAGGGGCGCCTCGCGGTCGCGGTCGCGGGCCGCCAGGGGTGGCGCTGTGCGCCGCGCACGCTGCCGGGAGGCCCTGGGAGCAGGCTCTACGGCCTCTCGTGGGTGGACGACACGCTCGAGGCCGTGTTCTTCCCAGCGGCGCCCGACGACGCCCGGGGACTCGAAGCGGACGCCCACATCCTGCGGCTGGCGCCGGACTGCCACGAGGAGATTCGAACGGTCGCGCGCGACAGCCTGGTCGCAGGTCCAGGGTTTTGCGCGAATGTCGATCTCGCGTTTCGACGCCCTGAGGTCGACGGATGGCTGTTCGCCTCCGTGTGCGGCGAGCCTGGGGTCGAGGCCGCCCTGTGGGAGGTTACCGAGACCGGCGACCGCAGACCCTCTCCTTGGGCTCCTGAATACAGCACGGGTCGAGCGGCGTTCGGCGCCAGGGACGAGATCGTGCAGACCAGCGCGGGTCTGCTCGACCACTCGCTGTACTACACCGCGACGCTGGGACCCGACGGCGGGCTGACCGCGCGCCCGGAGCCGGTGGCGCAGGGTTGGGCCGTCACGACCGCCTGGAACCACTTCGCAACCAGGGACTCGTCCCTCTCCTGGCTCCCCCTGTGGTACCGCGATGGCGAGGCGTTCGGAGTCGCGCACCGGATCGAGGGACGGACCGTCGCTGTGTGGTCGGGCGAAGGCGTCGAAGGCTACCCGCTGACGCTGTCGTTCGTGGGCGAGGATGCGCCACCCATCACGGTGGCCCGGGCCGCGTCGTTCTCGTGTGGGAACCTCGTCGTGGGGATGTTGCTGCCGCGTGCCCCCGAGGGGCACTGGCTGGTGGAGCCGTCGGGCTGCTACATCGGCGTGGATGCCTACTGGCACCGGGCGGACCCCCTCGACCTGGCCGAGCATCTGCGCAGGCGCGGCTCCATCGGCATGGACTGGGACGAGCCCCAGCACGGTTGGTGGTTTGGGTGGGCCCTGTTGGGGCTCCCTGTTTCCACGGGGACGGGCGCCGTCGTCGGTGCGATCGGTGGGCGGGTCCGCGCCCTCCATGGGTGGATGGCAAAGGGGGTCGTCGTTGGCGCCTGGGTGTACGTCGTGACGACGGCGTGGGTCCTCGTGCGTCTGCTGCCCCTCCTGCGGTAGCAGCGGCGCGCCACTCCGAGCGGCGAGTCGTCGAGAAGCCCCGCGACCAGCAGCTCCGGATCCCGGTCGATCACCGCCAGCCGATCGAGCACCTCGGCCACGAGCGTCGCCCGTGCGCGCGGACCAGCGGCGGGGAGCCGCCGCCGTTGCCCGCGCCGATCGCGGATCTCGGGGCGCCGATCTCCGCCGCGGCTCCACCAGGGCGAGCGCCGTGGCGCCCGCCGAGCTCCAGATCCGCGCGAGTTCGAGCCACCCGAGGTTCACCAGGTCGGACGGGCCGGCGCGGGACGCGAGCGCGAGGGCCTCCTCGGTCGCGACCTCGGCCGGCTCGAGGTTCCCCTGGTACGGCTCCAGCGCGGAGAGGCCGAGGAGCGCCCGGGGCGGGTCGGGACCGTGGTGCGGGAGGGGTCGGCCCCACCGTCCACCTCGTCCTGTGCCAGTCCGCACCGCCGCCCGCCTCGTCCTGCGGCAGAGCAGATGCCGCGTTCGCTCGCGCCATCCCAGCAGCCGGACGAGTCCTGCGGCAGCACCGGGCGCGTTCGCACACAGCCAATGGGACCGGTCCTGCGGCAGCACCGGCCCTCGTCGGCGCCCGGTCGGTGGGGTACGACCCGGGCGTGGACTCGACCCTCCGAGACCGGTGGCTGGTCGGCGCGGCGCTCGCGCTCGGGCTCGCGTGGGTCGCCCGGTTCCAGCCGCCGTCGCAGGTCGACCCTGCGTTCCGGCGCGTCCTCGACGACACGACCGCGCTCCTCGGGCCGGATCCGCGCCCCGTCGGCTCGATCGCCCACGACCGCGCCCGCGCCCGGCTCCGCGCGAGCCTGACCGCCCTCGGCGGGGCGCCGACCGAGCACCCGGCGACGGTCTGCCGGCGCGGGTCGTGCGCCCGGGTCGTGAACCTGATCGCGCGGTTCGGCCCGCCGGAGGACGGGGCGATCGCGGTGGTCGCGCACTACGACTCGGTCGGGGCCGGGCCGGGCGCGGCGGACGACGGGACCGGGGTCGCGGCGGCCCTGGCGATCGCCCGGCGGTACCGCGACGCGCCCCCTGCGCGGCCGGTGTGGGTGGTGCTGACCGACGGCGAGGAGCTCGGGTTCGGGGTCCACCCGGTCGATCTCGACGGCGACGGCGCGCTGGACCTGATCGGGGCGTCCCTGTCCGGGTGGTACGGGTTCACGGTCGGGCCGGGCGCGACGATCGACGCGCGGACCGTCGGCGGGGCGAGCCTGACCATCCGGTCGGCGATTCGGAGCCGGGACCCGACCTGCGACGACGCGCTCGCCGCGGACCTCGACCGGGACGGCGCGGTCGATCTGGCGGTCGGGGAC
>JBEBJW010000912.1:0-3699 GCA_040079715.1 Myxococcota bacterium
GTCCTGTCGAAGGCCCACGCGGGCGGGTGGGCCGGCCTCCGGGTCGACGTGCACGACGTGAGGACGGTCCGCGACGGCGACGGGTGGCGGATCGCGGCGGTGTTGCCACACCTCTCCCCGAGAGGGAAGTTCGCGCGCACCGCGGCGCACTGGGAGGAGCCCCGGGTCCGGGGCGACCTGCGAACGGCGGTCGGGTTCTTCGCGGACCTGGCGACCGGCACGATCCCCGACCCGTGGCAGTACTGGTCCGGGACCGCCGTGCCCGAAGTGGGCGATCCGGCGCTGCAGGCCGCGCTCCAGGAGGTCCTCGACGGCGACGGCTGCCCCGTGGCGGACGCGGCGGGCCTGGCCGCGCTCGTGCTGCCGCTGATCCCCGAGCTCGCCGCCGTCGTCGAGCGGATGCCGAGGGTCTCCCGGGTCCGGATCCGTCACGATTGGGACCGGCTGGTCGCGCTGGGCGAGGCGGAGCTCGCGGAGGCGCCCGCAGACCGGTTCAAGACGCTGCCGCTCGCGGCTGCGTACCACCAGCGCGCCGTCGAGCGGATGGAGGCGGGCGACCGGCCTGCGGCGATCCGGGATCTCGATCGGGCGGTCGAGCTCGATTGTGGCCCGAAGCACCTCACCACCCGCGCGATGGCGCGCCGGTCGACCGACGACCTCGAGCGGGCGATCGCCGGGGTCCGACGGGTCGAGTCGGCCCTGTACGCGACGTGGCTGTGGCGCGGCCCGGGCGAGGAGGTCACGGTCCGCGACGAGTTCGGCCTGGCGACGGTGGCGTTCTGGCACCCGACCCACCAGGAGCCGCAGGTCCCATACGACGACGGAGGCTGGAGGCTGGTTCCGGGCGCCGAACAAGGGCACGTCGCCCGGGCGCTGTACGTCCGCGCGGTGTGGCGGTTCGAGGCTCGCGACGTCGACGGCGCCGCAGCCGACCTCGACCTGGCCGAACGGCTGCTCGGGGAGCGCCCGGACGAACGGCTCGGCCAGGTGGTCCGGAAGGCGGCCGTTCCGATCCGGCGCGCCTCGGCTCGGGCCCACCCGAGCGCAGACGCCCGCTGGAAGCTGGTGGACGCGCTCGTGAGGGTGGGGCGCCTCCAGGACGCGGTGCGCGAAGCGGAGCAGGTGGAGGACCCTCGCCCCCACCACCGGTGGCGGCTCGTGCGGCTGCTCGCCGACGCCGGTCGGATCGCCGACGCGCGACGCGAGGCGGATCGGCTGCTCGCGGGTCCCGAGGGGGAGGAGTACCGGAAGCGGTGCGGCAAGCTGTTGCCGGAGGGGTCGCCGTGAGCTCGTACCGCGCCACGCAGGTCCCGTGCGACGAGGGGACGAGGTCGGGCTGCCGCGGACCCGCGGGAGGGATCACGGGGTGACGAGGCGCGACGTCGCCAGTACCCGCAGCGCCGGCGCCCAACGCGGCCACCACCCCGGCGTGGGGCGTGGCCCACTCGAACGCGTCCAGCACCAACACCAGGTCGCCTCGGGCATGGAGGGCGCGCCCCAGCCACTCCTCGGCGTTCTCCCACCGCTCCAGCGCGACCCCCAGCGCAGCGCCGATCGCGCCGAGGACACCGACGGCGATCCGAACGGAGGACGACCTCGATCTCGTCGTACGGAGGCGGATCCCCGACGGTCTCGAGGGGACGTTCTACCGGATCGGGCCGAACCCGCAGTTCGACCCGCTGCCCGACGACCACCTGTTCACCGATGGACGATCCCGGCCGTCGGCGAGGTCGTCCGGACCCCGCTCGACGACTTCCCGGGCGAGTTCCCGCGGATCGACGACCGGGTGACCGGGATGGCGAACCGCCACGGATGGTACCTCGCCGACCGGGTGGACCAGGAGCGGTTCGAGGCGAACGCGCTGGTGCACGCCGACCACACCACCGGCGCGCGGACGGTCCGCCGCCTGCCGCCCGGTGACACGACGAGCGAGCCGGTGTTCGTGCCGCGCGGGTCCGGCGACGGGTGGATCCTGGCCGTGGTCCACCGGGCGGCCGAGAACCGCAGCGAACTCGTGGTGCTCGAGGCGCTCGACCTCGCTGGCCCGCCGGTCGCGGTCCTGGAGCTGCCCCGCCGGGTGCCCGACGGGTTCCACGGCACCTGGGTCGACGCGCGCTGGAGGCCCGACCTCCAGCGGGCCATCGTCACGGGGCGGTGATCGCGTTGTCGTCCAGCGCCACCATCGTCTGGGCGTAGAGCCGGCCGTCGAGCGACGCTCCGGTCTGGAGCGTGATCGCGGTCTTCGACAGGATCACGCCCTCGAAGTGGGCGTTGGCGTGGATGGTCCCTTGCCCGGTGAGCTGCCAGAACACGTTCCTGGGCTCGGCCCCGCCGGCCAGCACCACCCGACTGCCGGCGCTCACGTCGAGGTCGCCGGCGATCTGGAGGATCCAGACGTCGTCCGGTCCGCCGGTGAGCGTGACGTCGGAGGGGACCGTGACGCCGCTGCCCCAGGTGTACAGGCCCGGGCTCAGATCGGCCCCACCCAGATCACCGCTGCTCAGGTTCAGGTGGTCGGGCGGGGAGCGACCCGCCGCGTCTTCGTAGGCCAACTCCATTCCGAGGACCGCGGACGTGAGGTTCGTCGGCGTCGGGGGAGCGTAGTCCGCCGCGTAGATCTTGCCGGGACCGTGCACCGAGGCCGAGGTGGAGAACACGCCCGCCGGGTCCATCACGAGCGAGAACCCGGTCACGAAGGTCGCAGCCGCCGGGCTGAGCCCGACGTTTCCGCCGGTGATCGACGAGCCCGTGACGTTCGTGATCGCGGTCTTGGCCAGGATGACGTAGCTGCCCGGTGCCGCCAGGTCCCCGACCGTTCCGAGGTCCACCCCCGCCGGCCCTTCCCCGTACGGGTTGGTGGGGTTGGTGGGCAGGGTACCGGTGTCCGTGTCGGTGTCGGTGTCCGTGTCGGTATCCGTGTCGGTGTCGGTATCCGTGTCCGAATCGGTTGCCGTCCCGTCGGTGGCATCGCTGTTGCTGTCGGACAGGGACGTGGAGTCGCCCTGATCCTTGGATCCGTTCGTGCAGCCACAGAGCAGGATCATCGCGAGCGAAATGCGAGTCATTCGGGTTCGTCCGTTGCAGGAGGACCTCGGGCACCGACGCGACACATCATCGGAACATGGCGGACGGAGGCGCATCGCGCCGAGGTGCCGAGCCTATAGCTCGCCAGCGGAACTGCGCACTTGGTTATATGAAAACTACTGTAAAAATGCGGCGCAGATGCTGCGTAGCAGTGCCGTTCAGCGCGACCTGCATCGATAAACAGTGACGCTTGGCGGTCGAGCGGGAGTCACCGGGCACGAAACGTACCGACTGGGTTGCCAACTCTGCGTCGGTCGGGGACACCAGGCGCGACGATCTGCGGCCGACCGGGATCCACGCCCGCGTCCCACGCGGTCACCCCGACTGCCACCGAGCCGTGTGCACGACCCGTTCCAACCCCGACTCGTCCATTCCAGAGTTCGAACCGTGACTGGCCCCGTGCGCGCGCGTGCGGCGTGCGCTCGCCCCAGGTTTCCGACCCTCAGCGGCGCTCCACCTCGCCGACCAGCCCCCGCAGCAGCTCACCCGCCGCCAGGTCCGCCGGCGACTCCGGCAGCTTCGGGTGGATCGCGCCGTTCAACTGTTCGGCGAGCCACGCGACCACCGCGTCGTCGTGGTCGAGCAGCACGGTACGAGCCGGCTCGCCGCGCTCGT
>JBEBJW010000913.1:0-3698 GCA_040079715.1 Myxococcota bacterium
CCGGCTACTCCAGTGCGTTCCGAGAGGCCCGACCCCATGAGCACGTCGAACGGCGACGACCTGCCGCCGCTGAAGAAGGCACTCCAGGCGATTCAGGGCCTCAAGGCCCGGGTGTCGTCGTTCGAGAGCGGACCGATCGCCATCGTCGGCGCGGGTGTCCGGTTCCCCGGCGGCGTCCGCGACCTCGCCGGGTACTGGGACCTCCTCCGCGACGGGCGCGACGCGGTGTCGGTCGTCCCCCGCCAGCGGTGGGACGTGGACGCGTGGTACGACGCCGATCCGGACGCCCCCGGCAAGACCAACGTGCGCGAGGGCGGGTTCCTCGACGACGTGTCGACGTTCGACGCGGCGTTCTTCGGGATCAGCCCGCGAGAGGCGGTCGAGCTCGATCCGGCGCAGCGCCTGCTGCTCGAGGTCGCGTGGGAGGCGCTCGAGCACGCGGCGATCGCGCCGGACTCGCTGGCGGGCTCGTCGACCGGGGTGTACGTCGGGCTCGGGCTGTCGGACTACGGTCGGCGGCACTTCCTCGGCCCGGACCCGCGCCGGATGACGGCGTACAGCGGCACCGGCGCGTTCCTGTCGATCGCGGCCGGCCGGATCAGCTACACGCTCGGGTTGACCGGACCGGCGATGACGGTCGACACCGCGTGCAGCTCGTCGCTCGTGTCGGTCCACCTCGCGGTCGACGCGCTCCGCCGGGGCGAGATCGACGTCGGGCTCGCCGGCGGCGCGAACCTGCTGTGTGCGCCCGAGCCGACGGTGTACTTCTCGAAGCTCGGCGCGCTGTCGCCCGACGGTCGGTGCAAGACGTTCGACGCGTCGGCGGACGGGTACGGGCGGGGCGAGGGCGCGGGCCTGGTCGTGCTGAAGCGGCTGGCGGACGCGCTGGCCGACGGCGACCGGATCGTGGCGGTGATCCGCGGGACGGCGGTGAACCAGGACGGCCGCAGCAACGGGCTGACCGCCCCGAACGGCGCCGCCCAGCAGGCGGTGATCCGGGCCGCGCTCCGGAATGCCGGGGTCGAGCCGTCCGAGGTCGGGTACGTCGAGGCCCACGGCACCGGCACCCCGCTCGGAGACCCGATCGAGGTCGACGCGCTGAAGGCCGTGTTCGCCGACGTGGTGCGTCCGGTGCACCTCGGCTCGGTCAAGACGAACTTCGGCCACCTCGAGACCGCGGCCGGCGTCGCGGGGCTGCTGAAGGTCGCGTTGTGCGCGGCGAACGGCGAGATCCCGCCGCACCTCCACCTGAAGTCGCTCAACCC
The DNA here is from genome assembly GCA_040079715.1 of Myxococcota bacterium. Lineage (GTDB taxonomy): Bacteria > Myxococcota_A > UBA796 > UBA796 > JACKER01. The sequence continues at coordinate 1,266 of JBEBJW010000913.1, forward strand.
GCGGATCACCCTCGGGTCGACCCTCGCGGTGAACACCGCCGCGGTGCCGTGGGCGGGTCCGGCGCGGATCGGCGGCGTGTCGAGCTTCGGGCTGTCCGGCACCAACGCGCACGTGGTGCTCGAGGCGCCCCCGGCTCCGGCAGCGTCGGCGGCGGTGGCGCGCCCGATCGAGCTCGTGACGTTGTCGGCCCGGTCGGACGAGGCGCTGGTCGGCCTCGCCACGCGGTGGGCGGCGGTCGACGCGCCGATCGCCGACGTGGCACACACGGCGGTGGTCGGGCGGGCGACGTTGCCGGTCCGCCTGGCGGTGGTCGGCGGCTCGACCGCGGACCTCACCGCCCGCCTCGCGGCGGTCGCCCGCGGAGAAGACGTCCCCGGCGTGGTCCGCGGGGTCGCGAAGGGTGCTGTCGCGCCGCAGCTCGGGTTCTTGTTCACCGGCCAGGGCGCTCAGCACGCCGGGATGGGCCGGCGGCTGTACGACACCGAGCCCGCGTTCCGCGACGCGCTCGACGCCTGCGCCGCCGCCATCGCGCGGGGGGGCCTCGCCGTGCCGGTGCTGGACGTGCTGTGGGGCACGGCCGCCGATCGGATCGACGACACCGCGTACACCCAGCCGGCCCTGTTCGCGCTCGAGGTCGCGCTCGCCCGGTTCTGGGGCTCGGTCGGGGTCGAGCCGGACCTGCTGTTGGGCCACAGCGTCGGCGAGATCGCTGCCGCCCACGTCGCCGGGGTGCTGTCGCTCGACGACGCAGCGCGCCTCGTGGTCGAGCGCGGTCGGTTGATGTCCGCCCTCCCGCGGAACGGCGGGATGGTCGCGATCTTCGCCGCCGAGGCCGACGTCCGCGCCGCGATCGGCGATCACCGCTACGTGGTCGACGTGTCCGGCGTGAACAGCCCGACCGAGACCGTGATCTCCGGCGCCGCCGCCGAGGTCGACGCGATCGCGCGGGCGTTCGAGGCGAAGGGCGTGCGGATCCGCCGCCTGGTGGTCAGCCACGCGTTCCACTCGCCGTTGATGGACCCGATGCTCGATGCGTTCGAGGCGGTGGCGCGGTCGTTGACCTACCACCCGGCCGCGATCCCGGTCGAACGTCGACGGGGCGGACGCAGGCTCCCGCCTGCAGGACCCGCGGTACTGGCGCGAGCACGTCCGTCGGGCCGTCCGGTTCGCCGACGGGTTCGCCGCGGCGGTCGGCGGCGGGACCGCGCTGTTCCTCGAGCTCGGCCCGCGGCCCGTGCTGTCCGGGATGGGGGCGAAGATCGCGGACGCCGGGTCGGTCGCGTTCGTGGCGTCGCTCCACCCGGATCGCGACGACCTCGAGCAGGTCACCGAGGCCCTCGGCGCCCTGTGGACCCGCGGCGTGCCGGTCGACCTCCGGTCGCGGTACCCGTCGGGGGCTCGGCTCGCGCTGCCGACGATGGCGTGGGCGGGCGAGTCGTACTGGCTCGACGCGCCGACCGCGTCGCCCGGATCCGCCGGAGATCCGCTGGCGGACGCGACCTGGGCGGTCGACTGGCGGCTGGGCAAGGCGCCGCGCCGCCCGGCGACCGGACCGTGGCTGGTGATCGGCGACGACGCGGTCGCCGAGGGGCTGGCCGCCCGCGGCGCGATGGTGCTGTCCGAGTTCACCGACGGCGTCGGGCACGTGGTGTTCGCCCCGTCGGCGGAGGATCTCACCGCGCAGTCCATCGCGTGGACCGCGGCCCAGTGGGCGAACCGCGGCGCGAAGATCCACCTGGTCGCGCGCACCGCCGCTCGGCCCGAGACCGCCGCGCTGTCCGGGCTCGGCCGGGTGATCGCCGCCGAGCATCCCGAGCGGTGGGGCGGGTACGTCGACGTCCACGGCGGCACCGTCGACGACCTGATCGACGCGCTGCTCGCCGACGACGGCGAAGACCTGGTGCGGGTCACCGACGCCGGCCGCGCGGTCGGGCGGCTGATCCGGGCCTCGGTCCCGGCAGCGGCGTCGATCCCGCTCGACGGCGGCGCGGTGCTGATCACTGGCGGGTTCGGCGGGGTCGGGGCGCACCTCGCCCGCCAGCTCGCCGACCTCGGGGCGAAGCACCTCGTGCTGGTCGGTCGCACCGGCGCCGCCTCGGCCGAGGCGACGGCGCGGGTCGAGGAGCTCGAGGCGCGCGGGGTCGAGGTCGACGCGAAGAAGGCGAACGTCGCGAACCGCCGGTCGCTCAAGGCGGTGGTCGACAAGATCCCGGACCTGATCGGGGTGATCCACGCCGCCGGCACCGCCGACGACGGGCGGCTCGAAGACCTCGAGGAGCAACAGTTCGACGACGTGCTCGGCCCGAAGGTCGACGGCGCGAAGCTCCTGCACGAGCTGACCGCCGGGCGCGACCTCCGGTTCTTCGTGCTGGGGTCGTCGGCGGCCGGGGTGCTCGGGGTCCGGGGCCAGGCGAACTACGCGGCGGCGACCG
>JBEBJW010000914.1:0-3694 GCA_040079715.1 Myxococcota bacterium
GGCTCGGCCCGCGACGCCCGGAGGGTGGACCGGAACGGGGTGTCGGTCATCGGACCCAGGATGCCCCACCCGCTCCGATTCGGGCAACCCGAACGGCAGAATTCGTACGATTTTCTAGCGGGTCACGAAGTACGCTGTAATATTCAGGATGCCCGAATTACCGGGCACGAACATGGACAAGCAGACGGGGGGCGCCGGAGGTCCATCCGGCGACGGTCGCCGTCCAGGAGGTTCGCGTGAAGCGTGAGCAGGACAAGGACATCTCGATCGACGGCCTCAGCCTCGAGCAGCTCGCGGTGCTCGACTACGAGGGCGACAAGCAGCACGACACGAACGCCGGCCTGCACCTGAAGATCAAGCCGATGCTGAAGATGAAGACCGGCCTGCGCGCCGGCTCGGGCCCGATCGGCCTCGGCCGCGCCGCCGAGTAGTCACCCACCCCCGCTCCGCAGGAGGTCGTCGTGGACCGACCGAACCCGACCGTGATGTGCCCGAGTGGAACGATCGACGAGCCGAAGGCCCGCCTGTTGGGGGTGATCGCCCCCGACGGACGCCTGCGGTTCGCCGAGGAGCCCATCCCGATCGACCGGGCGTTCATCGACCTCGCGAAGCGGGGGCGCAACCCGAGCCGGCGGTTCCGGTTCGTCACCCCCTGCATCCAGCGAGCCTGCATCCACTGGCAGGGCGAGCGGTGCGTCGTGGCGGACATCGTGACCGACGCGGCGCTCGAGGCCTCCGACCCGGAGGTACAGGTCGAGCTGCCCCGGTGCCCGATCCGGACCACCTGCCGATGGTTCCATCAGCGCGGCGCGGACGCGTGCCGGGCGTGCCCCGAGATGGTGACCGACCAGTACATCGGCGAGCCGCGGTGATCGATCGGTCCCGGTTGGCGGTGAACCCGGCCGCGGCGGCCCGCACGGTGCGGATCGGCCCGGAGGAGCACCACGAGGCGCTGGTCGTCGACGACCTGTTCGTCGACCCTGACTATGTCCGGGCGCTCGCGTTGAGCCTCGACTTCGCCGCCCCGCGGGGGACGTTCCCCGGGTACGAGGCCCGGATCTCGATCGATCCCGGGGCGCTGTTGACCGCCGCTCGCCGGTGGGTTTCACCCGAGCTGGTGATCACCCCCAGCTACCGGAACGCGCTCGTGTTCTCGATGATGCACGAGGGGGTGGACGCAGCGCTCCGCCACTACCCGCACCCGCACGTCGACGACCACCTCGACGACGGGCTGACCTGCTTCGGCGCGGTGGTGTACCTGAACCCGCCGGACCAGTGCCGCGGGGGAACGTCGTTCTACCGCCACCGCCAGACCGGCGCGTGCGAGAACCGCGAGGAGATCTCGCCGGGGATCGCGGCGTACATGGTCGAGCACGGCCTGCGCACCGTCGCCGAGGCGTACGAGCACCTGGCGGCGGTCCCGGAGCGCGATCCGGCCGAGCTGGTCGGCGAGTGGGGGTACATCCGCGGGTCGAACGACACCTGGGAGCGCCTCGCCACGCTCGAGATGCGGTTCAACCGGCTCGTGCTGTTCGACTGCTACCTGTTCCACAACCCGGACATCGAGGACGGCGCGTTCGGGCGCACCCCGGACACGCGGCGGCTCACGCTGACGACGTTCTTCGCGCTGCCGCGTCGGTGAGGCGCTCGAGCGGAAAAATCCGAACCCGGACCCGGCGTGCGAACATCGGTGGGTGATGCGCGCATACCGGGTCGAAGATCACGTGATCGACGCCGCCCTCGCCGGCGACGAAGACGCCCTCGCCGAGATGACCGAGGCGTGGCTGCCGACCGTGATCCAGTGGTGCGTGCGGCTCGGCGGGCCATCGATCGACGCCGAAGAGGCGGCCACCGACGTGATGATGACCTTCGTGCGGCGCCACCACACGATCCACGACCGACGACGGGTGTCGGCCTGGCTGTTCGCGACCTGCCGCCGCACGGTGGCCAACTACCGGCGCAGCGCGTGGTGGCGGCGGTGGTTGCCCGGCGCGTCGTACGACACCGTGACCACCGACGCCCTCGACGCCGACCTCGATCGGGCCGAGCGGGCGGACCGGGTGTTCGCCGCGCTCGAGGGCCTCAAGGCGCGCGACCGCGAGGTGCTGACCCTGTGCTACCTCGAGGATCGCTCGCTGCTCGAAGCGGCGCAGATCCTGGAGATCCCGGAGGGGACGGTCAAGAGTCGGCTGTCGTCGGCCCGCGACCGGTTCCGCCGCCGGTACGAGGCGCGGTCGTGACCGACCTCGATCCCGACGACAAGGACGCGTTCCTCGCCGCCACCTCCGGCGACGAGCTGCAGCAGATGCGGATCACCACCGTGGTCCGCGCCGAGCTCGACCGGATGCGGGCGATCCGAGCGACAGCCCGGGACGTCACCGACGCGGCGCCCGGCGCGGTCCACCGGGTGCGGCGGCGGCTCGTCCACGGCCCGGTCCCGCGCACCGACGGCCTCGGCGCGGCGCTCCGGTGGCCGGTCGCGCTCGGCGCCGTGGCTGCGGCGGTGGTGATCGCGTTCGTGGTCGGCCGCCCGGACGGCCCCCCGATCCACCGGCTCGGCCAGCGGCTCGGCTCCGGCGACGTGGCCCTGCAGCTCGACGGGCTCGGCACCGTCGGCGGCACGCCCGAGGCGCCCGAGATCCGGTGGGAGTCCGGCAGGCTCGCGGTCGAGGTCACCCCGAACCGCGGGGTGCACCTCGCGGTGGTCACCCCCGAGGCGACCGTCCGGGTGATCGGGACCGCGTTCACCGTCGATCGGGCCGCGTTCGCCACCCTGGTGAACGTGACCCACGGGACGGTCGAGGTGACCTGTGCTGGCGAGCCGCCGGTCCGGGTGCCTGCGCCGGGCGCGCGGACCTGCCTGCCCGACGATCCGGCGGCGCTGCTCCGGCGGGTGACCGCGCTGCGGCGAGACGGGGCGCCGGTCGACGAGCGCCTCGCCTCGATCGACGCCGGTCTGGCCGCGGCGGGGACCAGCGGACCGATCGCGGCGGAGTTACTCGCACACCGGGCGGAGGTGCTCGGACCGATCCGCCCGGGAGACGCGATCGACGCTGCCCTCCGATACCTCGCGCTCGGCGGGCCGCGCCAGGCGGAGATGGCCGAGCTCGCGGTCGGGCTCGCCCCGGCCGGATGCGCCGGCGAGCCGGTCCTCGAGCGGGCGGTGATGGCTGTCCCCAGCGGGTGGTGGGCGGTGTCGCTCGCCGCGTGCGTGATCGACCGCGACCCGGACCGCGCCCGTCGCCTGCTCGACCAGGTCGACGATCCGGGCCCGCTCGCGGCGCTCGCCAGCGCGCTGTCGGCGTCGCTGTCCGCTCCACCCGGGCCGCGATGACGGGCATCCCGACGGGGTGGCTGCTGGCCCGGCTGTCGTTCGCCGGGGATCCTGGTCCCGCGTCGGTGATCGCCGCGCTGGACCTGCCGCCGGGGGTCGAGCTGACCGCGACGGCGAACGCCGACGGGTGGCGGTTCGTGGTCGAGGCGGGCCGGACCCGGACGCTCGACGTGCCGCGCCCGGCGACCGACGCCGACCAGGCGGCGATCCTCGCCCTGGTCGAGAGCCTGATCGACGACCTCGCGATCCCGGAGCGGGCCGCGACCGACGCGCCGCCGACGCCCGCCCCGCCGCCCGCGCCGACGGCGTCCGCGCCAGCAGCGCCCACCGTGGGCGGGACGCCGGCGATCGGCGGTGGGG
>JBEBJW010000915.1:0-3689 GCA_040079715.1 Myxococcota bacterium
GCCCCGACCCCGGAGCGCACCGGTCCGGCGCAGCCGGACGCGCCCGACCCGCGCTTCCCCGAAGGACCAGCCCCGAGCGGTCGAGCGGGAAGGTCAGTAGGCCTCGGCCGGACCCTTCGGGACCGAGTCCGTGTTGTCCGGCTCGTCGTCGCCGGTCGGGATCTCGGCCTGGCCGGCGAGGGCGGGGAGCACCCGCTCGAGCGCGTCGAGGATCCCGCGGAGCTGGACGGTGGGGATGTGCTCGACCACGCGCTCGAGCTTCACGACGGCGAGCTCGTCGCGGCAGGTGAACGTCTTGCCCTCGAGCTCCTTGCGGAGCCGGCGCCCGTCGACCTGGACCCGGACCTCGAGCGGCACGTGCTCCTGCCACACCCGCACGTCGATCGCCGACCGGACGTACAGCGGCGTCATGATGCTCGAGCCGGACTTCCGCTCGTCGAGCAGCTCGCCGAGGAGCCACACCATCAGGTCCTTGTCCGCGGGCTCGGGGTCGTCCCACGGGAACCGGTCGCGGAACTCCTGCCACAGCACCGACGCGGGCGCGTGGACGGCGAGCTCCTCCGGGGCGAACGCGCGCTCCCAGTCGTCGTACGTCACGTCGCCGGCCTCGACGACCCGCTCGATCAGCTCGGCCTGGAACGGCCGCTCGGACTCGCGGGCGGCGAGGGGCGGGAGCCCGGTCAGCTTCTGGGTCAGCCGTCCGCGCACGTCCGGGCGGGACTCGAACCACTGGAACCGGGTGTGGGTGGGCCACACCTGGTTCATCTCGGCCGGGCTCCACCACACGAGGTTCCGGTCGCGGAGCTGGGCGATCAGCGCCGCCAGCAGCTGGCACTCGCGGTTCTTCTGGAACCGCTCCTGCGCGCGCGCCACCAGGACCTCGTCCGCGTCGTACGGCTGGTTCTCGCTCATCTCGCCTCCGGGAGCGCCGAGGTACGTAGCACGATGCTCGCCGCCTGGCCCACCGGCCGTTAGACTGACGCGTCAGTCTATCGATCCCGGAGGTCGGGTGGAGTACGTCGGCGAGGCCCTGTCGTGGCGGCACACGGCCGGAGGCGTGCTGGAGGTCGAGCTCCACCGCGCCCCGCTGAACGAGATCGGCACCACCACGCTGCGCGAGCTCGAGGTGCTGGCGCGGTACGTGGCGGACGGCGCGGACGGCGCGCGGGCCCTGCTGTGGTGGTCCAGCCGGCCGGGGTTCTGCGCCGGGGCGGACCTGCGGGAGCTGCACCGGGGGCTGGTCGATCGCGACGACCGGCTGAAGTCCACCGCCCGGCTCGGCCCGATCCTCGGCCCGGTCGCGGGCGGAGTCGCGCGGCGGATCGGCGCCCGGCTCGCCCGCCGCGAGGTCCGCGCGTTCGTCGACCGGATCCACGCCGCGTTCGACGTGTTCGACCAGGCGCCGATCGTCACCGTGGCCGCCGTGCACGGGGTCGCGTTCGGCGGCGGGTTCGAGCTCGCGCTGACCGCCGACCTGATCGTCGCCGATCGCACCGCCCGGTTCTGCTTCCCGGAGCTGCGGCTCGGGATCGTCCCCGGGTTCGGCGGGATCCCCCGGCTGCTGCGCGACGCGCCCGGCCCGGTGGTCCGCGACCTGCTGCTGACCGGCCGGAGCCTGAACGCGGTCCGGGCCCACGAGCTCGGGCTGATCGCCCAGTGCGTCCCGGCCGGAGAGGCGCGCGCGGCGGGTCGGCGGGCGGCGGAGCAGGCGGCGCGGTTCGGACCGGGTCCGGTCGCCGCCGCGAAGGCGCTCGCCAAGGAGCTGCCGGCGGCCGCGCTCCGTCGCGAGAAGGACGCGTTCTGCGCGCTGGTGACCCGTCCGGACGTGCTGGCCGCGCTCGACCGGTTCGTCCGCGACGAGGGGGTCCGCCCGTACCTGCCGACCGCCGCCACCGGAGGAGCCTGAGATGGACACCGACAGCGTCTTGACCCGACTGACCGCCCTCGCGGTGGCCAGGTTCGGCGATCGCGCGGCGACCCTCCGCGCCGACGACGATCTGTTCGAGGTCCTCGGGATCGACAGCCTCCAGGCGCTCGATCTGTTGACCGACCTCGAGCAGGCGTTCGACGTGGAGATCCCGGACTACGAGCTCCCCGGGGTCACGACCCTCGCCGGCCTCGCGAAGCTGATCCGGAGCCGGACGTGACGCCGGCTGCGCTCGGCGCCGCGTGGGACCGCGGGCGGGTCACGCCGTACGTCGGCAGCGCGGCGTCGCTCGGGGCGCTGCTCGACGACGCCCTGGTCCAGCACAAGTCGCACGACGCGCTGATCGAGGCGGATCGGAAGCGCGAGGCGTCGCGGTGGACCTATCTCGACGTCGAGCGGACGGTCCGGCGGATCACCGGTCGCCTGCAGGACGTGGGGTTCGGGGCGGACGATCGGGCGGCGATCCTGATGACGAACCAGCCGCGGTGGCTGCTGTCGGCGATCGCGGTGTTCCGGCGCGGCGGCGTGCTGGTCCCGCTCGACTACAAGCTCGAGCCGCGCGAGCAAGCGGCGCTGGTGGCCCACGCCCGGCCGCGGGTGCTGATCGTCGAGTATCCGTTGTTCCGCAAGCTCGGTCCGGTCGACGTCCCCGAGGTGTGGGTCAGCGAGGCCCCGCCGGACGCCGACCTCGGCCGGGCGCGGCGGTGGGAGGAGCTGCCGGACCGCGCGGGCGACACGGTCGCGCGGACCCGCGACGACCTGGCCACGATCGTGTACAGCTCGGGCACCGGTGGGCGGGCGAAGGGCTGCCTGCTGACCCACGGGGTGTACCTGGCCCAGCTCGAGGCCCTGCTCGACCGGTTCCCGATGGCGCCGGGCGACCGGTACTTCTCGATCCTGCCGACCAACCACGCGATCGACTTCATGGTCGGGTTCGTCGGGCCGTTGACCTGCGGCGCCACGGTGGTCCACCAGCGGACGCTGCGGCCGGAGCTGCTCCGGTTCACGATGGCGCGGTACGAGGTCACCCACATGGCGGTGGTGCCGCTGCTGCTCGAGGCGTTCCGGAAGGCGGCGGTCGAGAAGCTCGACGCCCTCCCGGCCTGGCAGCGCAGCGCCGTCGACGCGGCGATCGCGGTCAACGGCCGCCTGACCGAGCGCGGACCGAACCACGCGGTGTCGCGGCGGCTGCTGGCCCCGATCCACGCCGCGTTCGGCGGTCGACTCCGCCTGATGTTCTGCGGCGGCGCGTTCACCGATCGCGCGCTGGTCGAGTTCTTCCACCGGCTCGGGCTCCCGGTGGTGGTCGGGTACGGGCTGACCGAGGCGTGCACCGTGGTGACGGTGAACGGCGTGCACCCCCTCCGCGCGGACTCGGTCGGGCCGCCGGTCCGCGGGGTCGAGCTCCGGATCGATCGGCCGGACGCCGACGGGGTGGGGGAGGTCGTGGTCCGCGGACCGACGGTGATGGCGGGGTACCTCGACGATCCGGAGCTGACCGCCGAGACGATCCGCGACGGGTGGCTCCACACCGGCGACCTCGGGTGGATCGACGCGTCGAACCACCTGCACCTCGTCGGGCGGAGCAAGGACCTGATCGTGACCGCCGGCGGCAAGAACGTGTACCCGGAGGACGTGGAGTTCGCGTTCGCCGGGCTGCCCGGGGTCGAGGAGCTGGCGGTGTTCGCCGCGAACACGGTGTGGCCCGCCCGGACGATGGTCGGGGAGCAGCTGGTGGCGGTGGTCCGCGCCGACGCGGTCC
>JBEBJW010000916.1:0-3686 GCA_040079715.1 Myxococcota bacterium
GGCGGTCCAGCAGCGCGGCGACCATGTCCTTCTGCCCCAGGAACCCGTACCACTCCTCGTACTCGAGGTTCGTGGTCAGGATCGTCGACTTCCGACCGTGTCCTGTCCCGCCGATCTCGACCGCCGTCGTCCAATGCAGAACGCCCGGTAGCCGGGGTGGGACGACGCCATCGGCGGTGTCCCATCCAGGCCGGAACTCCCGGGAGCGCTGCTGGGACAGGACCCGATGGACCACGGTGTCCCATGCCTGGGCGTAGGCGTGCGATCATGGAGTCGGGATGCGGGTCGGCGCGGTCGGGACACCGTCAACGGTGGTGTCCCATCCCACAAAGACTATGCGCTCCCCAACACGTCGTACAACGGGTGGGACGCGATCTGCGCCGCGACGAACTCCGCGTCGATTTGGTCGCGGCCTTCGACGGCCGCTTGGATCAGGACCTGGAGGCCGAGCTGGTTGATGGCGCGCGGTCGGCCCTGGGAGGCGAGGAACAGCCGCCGGGAGGCTTCGTCGCTGAACAAGTCCGGACGCACCCCGGCGCGCTTCATGTGGAACACGACGTAGTTGCGCGTGTCCTCGAGGGAGAACGGGACCAGCGGCTGCGCGTAGCTGATCCGCGACCGCAGCGACTCCAGCGCCGGCAGACGCAAGGTGTGCAGCAGGGCGTCGGTCCCCGCCAACAGCACGGAGAACCGATCCTCGGAGTCCAGCGCGTAGCCCGTCAAGCGGCGGACCAGGTCGAGCTGCTCGGTGGACATGCACTCCGCGTCGTCGAGGACCAGCACGGGATGAGGCGCCTGCTCCTCCGTCCGGGTCGTCAGGTTGCGGTGCGCCTGGTCGAACAGATCGGTCGCGTGCAGCCGCATCGGCAACCCGAGGACGCGGTTGACCGCGCGCAGGAAGCCGGTGGGCGTGGACGGCATCGTCGCGAGGTACAGCACCCGGAACCTGGCGTCGTCGAGACTCCCCACGAACCGCCGCAGCGACAGGCTCTTGCCGACACCCACCGTGCCGGTGACCAGCGAGATCCCCTTCACCTCGGTCCACAACCGCAGGCCGTGGAACACGTCGCGCTGGCTGCGCGAGTCGAACATCTCACTTGCATGCAGGTTCTTGTTGAACGGGATCTTGGTGAACGCGAAATGGGACTGCAACCGAAGCTTGTGATGCTCGGGCAGGGTCGGGGTGCGGCTCATCGGCCACCCGCCCGGCGGATGGCATCGAGGTAGCGGCGGACGTGCAGGTCGCGACCGCGGGCGGTGATCTGCTGGTCGACGCTGGCGGTGGCCACAGCGAGGTCGATCGGACCGTACCGCTCGAGGAACCGGCCGACCGAGGCGTCGTCGCGGACCGCGGGATCGAGCCGGTCGGCGAGGAGCGCGACGATGGCGTCGTCCTGGGCGGCGCGCCGGGCCTTGGCCTCGTCGACGACCTCGCGCGGACCCGGCTCGGTGGCTCCCTCGGCGCGTCGCTTCTCTACCAGGTGCGACAGCCAGTCGGCGACCGGCTTGGCAGGGGGCGCTGCGGCAGGCTCCGTCTTCGGACGGCGATGGGGCTGAACCGCGAAGGGCCGGAGCCGCTCGACGAACGCGCCCTCGCTCCAGACCTCGATCTCCTGGACCTGCTCCGGATCGTAGCGGATCTCCACCGAACGGCGGGCCAACGTGACCCCGACCTGGAACCGAACCCCGAACAGCGAGAACAGCCCGGACTTATCGGCCTTGCGGGTCTCCTTCCACTGGAAGGCGCGCCGGACCGCTTCCTCCTCGGCGTACCGCACCCGCCCGATCCCCGCTCGCCACCTCGCGGTCGGCGTCTCGCCGGTCTCGCCGTGCACCTTGCCGTTGTACTCGCGATCGGCCCAGGCCAGGAACGCCTCGTTCAGTCCGTCCAGGGTCTGGATCGCGGAGGCCTTGACCTCGGCGATGAAGGCCGACGTGCAGTACCGGTTGTACGCCTCGATCTTGCCGTGCCCCATAGGGCGATACGCCGTGGTGAACAGGATCGAATGGATGCCCAGCTCGGCCACGATCTGGCGCATGTGACCGGAGCGGTAGGTCGCGCCGTTGTCGTAGTAAACCTTCCTCGGGACTCCGTACTTCTGCAGCGACCGGCGGAACACCAGCTCGAGTGCGGGGAGGTCGCCCTTGAACGAGAACCGCCCATGCAGCAACAGTCGGCTGTGGTCGTCCAGGAACGCGTAGAGGTACGCCCGCCGCATCTTGCCGGGTACCTCCGGATCCGGGAGCCAGGGTCCGGCCAGCATGTCGGACTGCCACAGATCGTTGGGGCCGATCGCCTCGAAGCGGTCGAGGTCGTGGGCGTCGACCACCCGGATCCGGCGGGCGGACAGGCCGGCCTTCTGCAGGGCGCGGTGGAGCGTGCTGCGCCTGACGGCACCAGGGTCGACCTTCCCCATGTCCTCCAGGATCCGCAACAGACGGTCGAGGGAACGCTCCGGGACCTCGCGCTTGAGGCTGCACACCAGCTCGATCACCTCCGGGGTCAGCGCCTGGATCCCGCGTACGGGCCTGGGCCGGTCGCGCAGCCCGGAGAGGCCGCTCTTGCGGTACCTCCGGACCCAGACCCGGATCGTCTCGGCGCTGACCTGGAACGGGGCGCCATCGGCTCCGGTCCAGGTCCGGGCGGCGAGCTGGTCGAGGACCGCCCGACGCTGACCGCGAAGAGGCTCGAGGGCGAGGTAGGCGCTGATGACCTGGTAGCGGACGAGGGCGCGGTCGGGTGGTTCGTCGTTCATATCGGATCCTCCGGTGGGGGACCGGAGGGTCGCAGGTCACGAGGATCCGCTCGACGACACGTTCTGTGGGATCGAGATCCGGCCCGAGGTGGCCGTGGAACCGAGACAGACGTACGGATCCATCCCAGGAGGGGACGGTCACAGGAGCAGGAACTGTTCAGGTGGAGCTGTCGACCTCCTGCGAGCCTCGGCCAAGAGTGGAGCACAGGAAATCTGAAGCTTTGAAGCGCCGATGATTAGGATGGCGAGTCCCCGCCAGAGGGTCGAAACTGAGGAGGGGACGCGCCATCGGCGGCGCTGCAGGTCCGCGGGAGGCGCAAGCCCCCTGGGGAACAGCATCTCAACTGGCCGAGGCTCGCTTCTTTCGATGATCGCGTGTCGGAGGGCGTGCTGGGTGGCCGCGGCGACCGGCAGGGCACGGCGGAGCCAGCGCTGGACGGTGCGTCGGGCCGGGCCCTCGTCGAACGGGCCGACGTAGCGGTGCAAGCCGACTGCGGCGTCGAGCCAGCACCACAGCTCGAGCGCCACCAGCAGCGCGTCGCTGTAGACCCGGAGCGCGTCGGGCGGGTGGCTGTGGCAGGTCGCGGTTCGATCAGCGCGTCGCCATCGACGTTTCCGGATGGTGAGGCGCTGGCGGCGCCCATCGACGACGGACCACGGGTGGGCGTCGGTCCAGCCATGGACGTGCCAGCCGCCCGCGGGCCGGTCGCCGTGCCAGACGAAGACGTGGTCGGACAGGCGATCGTAGCCCACGTCGAACGCGAACAGGCCGTACGCGGCGACCTGCCGGAGGACGGAGGCCTCGACGGTCTGCACGAGTTCTCGGTAGCTCGATCCTGGCAGCCCGGCGTGGACTGATGCGGGGGGCGTCCCGACGGCGCGCCGACCCTCGCACGGCTCGGGTCGTCACGCCTCTGGTCCGCCCCCCGG
>JBEBJW010000917.1:0-3673 GCA_040079715.1 Myxococcota bacterium
CGCGCCCGGGAGCGCCCGGGGGCCACGATCCGGCCCGTGTCGACCGACGACCGCCCCGTCGCCGACGCCCTCGCTGCCCTGTGGGTCGAGCGCGGGATCGGCGGGGTCGGGGTGACCGAGGTCGGGTGGCGCGGCTCGGAGCGGCGGGTCCGCCGGCTGGCCCACGCCCCCGCGCCGCCCGGGGCGCTCCCGGTGGGGCCGGGGGCGGTGGTGCTCGCGACCGGCGGCGCGCGCGGGATCACCCTCGCGCCGATCGCGCGGCGGGTGGCGCTCGGGTGCACCGTGGTCGCCGTCGGTCGATCGGCGCCGGAGGCCCGCCCGGCGGCGTTTCCCGCGACCCCCGACGGCGCCCGCGCGTACTACCTCGCGGCGTCGACCGACGACCCGACCGCGACGGCGGGGGCGCTCCGGCGCCGGTTCGACCAGGCGTCCGCACGGTGGGAGGTCGCGGATGCCCTCGCGGCCCGCCCGGGGCTCCGGTACGTCGTGGCCGACGTCACCGATCCCGACGCGGTCGATCGGGTCGTCCGGGACGTGGTCGCGGCCCACGGGCGGCTGGATCTGGTGGTCCACGGGGCCGGGGTCCAGCACTCCGCGCGGATCGAGCGCCGGACCCTGGCCCAGATCCGCGCCACCCTCGACGTGAAGCTGGGCGGGGTCCACCACCTGCTCGCGGCGTGCGCGCGATGGCTGCCCGGGCCGGTCCCGATCCACGCGTCGACCTCGGCGTACTCGGTGTTCGGCAACGACGGGCAGGCCGACTACGGTGCGGCGAACGAGGCGCTGGACCGGCTGTGCGCGCTCGGGCGCAGGACGTACGGCCCGCCGTGGTCGACCGTCGCGTGGCTCGCGTGGGACGGCGTCGGGATGACCCGGTCGTCGGAGTACCGCGCGCTGGCAGAGGCCCGCGGGCTGTCCGGGCTCGGGGTGGCCGACGGGCAGCGGCTGTTCGACGCGGCGCTCCGCGGGGCGGTGGCGATCCACGTGCCGCTCACCCCGCTCGAGGCGCGCGGGTACGACGTGGCCCCGGTCGAGGACGGCGCCGAGTGGGTCGGGGTGCACGAGGTCCGCGGTCGACCGACGCTGCCGGGGGCGTTCGCGCTCGATCGGCTGGTGGCGGCGGTCGCGGCGGGGCGCGACCTCGGACCGACCGTGGTGGTCGAGGCGATCGCGTTCGACCGGATGGTCCGGTGGGGAGCCGGGGCGGCGCCGTCGGTCCGGCCGGACCTCGACCCCGACGGCGCCTGGGTCCGCGCGCGGCTGGTCGGCGAGCTGACCCACCGGTCGGGCGCGGTGCTGTCGCGCGACGTGTCGTTCTGCCGAGCCCGGATCGCCGTCGGGCCGCCGGTCGACGCCGCCGGACCGCGGAGGCTCCCGGGCAGGGGGCGCCCGGTCGCCGACCCGTACTGCGCGCCCGGAGCGGACGTGGCCCTCGGCGGGGCGTTCGACTGCCTCCGCGGGATCGCGGTCGCCGACGACCACCGCCACGCCACGTTCGTCGGGGCGTTCCCGAGCGAGGCCATGCCGGCCCTCCTGCTCGACGCCGCGTGGCGGCTCGGGGCGATGTACGCCGACGGCACCGATCGGCGGTACGTCCCGGTCCGGGTCGGGCGGGTGACGATCGATCGGCGGGTGGACGGGCCGGTGACGCTGGTCGCCGCCGCCCCGGTGCGCGACGGGGACGCGGTGACCTGCCCGTGGGTCGAGGGGATCGACGCCGCAGGCCGGGTGGTGCTCCGGGCCGAGGACTCCGTCGCGCAGGTGCTCGCGTGACCCCGGACGTGCGGGCGCTGCGGGTCGCCCTCCGCCGGACCCTCCCGCCGGAGGTGTTCGAGCCGCGGCCGATCCGCGGGTGGCTCGGGTTCGCGGAGGCGGCGGCGGCGCTGGTCCTCGCGATCGGGGTCGCGACGCTGGAGCCGCGGTGGTTCGTCGCGCTGCCGCTGTCGCTCGCGATCGGCCAGCTCCTGACGGCGTCGTCGCTGGCGGCGCACGAGGCGATGCACGGGGCGGTGTTCCGGCGCCGGTGGGCGAACGTGCTGCTCGCGTGGGTCGGCCTCGGCCCGCTGTGGATCACGCCCGGGACGTGGGTCGCGTGGCACGTCCAGGCGCACCACGGGCACACCAACATCGGTCGGCTGGACCCGGACGCGCTGTTCGACGTCGACCAGCTCCGGACGAGCCGGATCGCCCGGCTCCGGGCGCGGATGACGCTCGGGACGGAGTCGCGGTGGCTGTCGGTCCTGTCGCTCGCGGTGCTGTTCGCGGTCCAGGGCCAGCTGTTCCTGTGGGTCCAGTGCGACGACCCGGGCCTGCGGGACCGGGTGACCCTGAACCGGACCCGCGAGCGGGCGCTGACGGTGGGGCTGGTGGCCGGCTGGGTCGCGCTCGGGGCGTGGCTCGGGTGGCCGACGGCGCTGTGGGTGCTCGGGATCCCGTTCGCGACGCACAACCTGACGCTGATGGCGTACGTGTCGACCCAGCACTGGCTGCGACCGCAGGTCGACGGCGACGATCCGCTCGCGTCGACGGTCAGCGTCGCGGTCCCGCGGTGGGCGGACGCGCTCCACTTCGGGTTCAGCTACCACCAGGAGCACCACCTGTTCCCGCGGGTCAGCCACCGCCACGGCCCCGCGATCCGCGCGGCGACCGAGCGGATCCGGCCGGGGTCGACCACGGTGCTCCCGTGGGGTCGGGCGCTGTGGGCGGTGTTCGCGACCCCGACCACCCACCGCGACCGGACCACGCTGACCACCGCCGACGGGCGGCAGGTGGTGGACCTGAGGCGGGTGCTGCCCCCACCGACCGGCTGGGGCGAGCCGGCGCGGGATCCGGGCGCCGAGCCGGTGGAGCCGACGGTGGAGCCTGGCGGCGCGTTCGGGTGACGAAGAACCGCAGGGCTGGTCGGCGCGCTGGTCCGGCCGAGCCCCAGCGGGACCCTGGCGGGTCGCCGGCCGTGTTCGGTTGACGCAGAACCGCAGTGCTGGTCGACGTTTCTGCTTCAACCGAACATCGTCGGAACCCTTCCCCGGGCGCCGGGTCGACGCACACCCGTGTCCGCGCCTCGATCGGGCTCACCGCGCCGTGAACGGCCAGGTCGCGGCCACCCACCCGAGGTCCGGGTCCGCCGCCCGGGGGGTCCCGTCGATCCGGTCGCACAGGTGGGCCAGCAGGCGCCCGAACCGGTTGGGGACCGCGTCCGCCACCACCCGCCACTCCGCGACCCGCCCGAGGACCTGGTCGCGCCGCTCGGCCCGCAACGCCGCCAGCGCCAGCGCGACCGCCCACCGGTACTGCCCGGCCAGATCCGGCGGCTCGAGCTCGGTCAGCGCCCGTTCGAGGTCGAGCTCGCCGCGGCTCGCGCGGATCCAGGTGCCGATCGCGTCGAGGTCCGGGTTGGTCGCCGCCGTCTCCTCGACCAGGTGCTCGGCCCCGCGCGGGTCGTCGCCCCACAGGTGGGTCAGCGCGAGCCACACCCGGGCCGACGGGGCGTGGGTCAGGCCGCGGATCCGCGACGCCCGCCCGATCGCGGTCGCCCGGTCGCCGAAGTGCGCCACGTACACCAGGCGGAGCGACTGGATCCGGATGTACATCGCCCACCCGAGCAGCAGCGCCACCGGCAACGCGAACGCGCCGAGCCACCGGATCGTCGACCCGTCCCGGATCGACACCGGCA
>JBEBJW010000918.1:0-3672 GCA_040079715.1 Myxococcota bacterium
GCGCGTCTGCGCCGACCGGGACCGCTCGGCCAGCCCGGGTCAGGGATCGCACCCGGACGTCGAGCACGAACGGGCCGAATCGATACCGCTCCGCCACGGTCCGGAGCGTACCGCGCCGGGCGCCGGAGTCCAACCGGCACGCCACGGGCGCACCCGGAGGACGGTCGGTCCGTGGTCCCGCTACTCGGCGACGACCGGCATCACGTCGATGCTGTCGCCGGGGAACACCGTGAGGTGGGGGTGGTCCCGGAACAGCTCGGCGGCGGCGGCGAGGTCGGCGGCCTCGACGAGGACGAACCCGGCGAGGTCGTTGTGGGCATCGGACACCCCGGCCGCGGTGACCCGCCTGGTCTTGCCGACCATCACGTCCGCCCCGACGATCGCGGCGGCGTTGCGCGCCCTCCACGCCTCCCACGCCGTCACGCCCTCCGCGTCGATCGCGTCCTGCTCGGACTTCGGGCGGGCGCGGAACGCGGCGACGCGCTCCGGCTTCATCGTGTACACGGCGAGGAACCGAGGCATGGACGTGCTCCGGGACGAGGTCGTGGAGGCGTCGTATGCCGACGCCGGACCGGTCGCCACCCCCCCCGGAGCGACCGCCCCGACCACGACCACGCCTCGACCCTGGCTCCTCTGCCGCGGAAGATCGGCCCGACGTGGCGACTCGGAGAGCGCGCGTTACCCCGAAAGGGGGGCGGCGTGGCGGGACAACCGATTCCATCGGGACCGATACCGGCCTTCCTGGCGGTGGCCGGGTTCAAGTCGTGCCGGGACCGGGTGGAGATCCCGCTGCGCCCGCTGACGGTCCTGGCTGGTCAGAACAGCGCGGGCAAGTCATCCGTGCTCCAACCGCTGCTGCTGATGAAGCAGACGGTGGAGGCCCCGTTCGACCCTGGGCCGCTCCTGCTGGACGGCCCTTGCATCCGGGTACAGAACGCGTCGACCTTGTTGTGGTCGGGTCCGCTACCCTCCGCATCCTTCACGTTCGCCCTGGGCGCACAGTCGTGGACCTTCGAGCGGGATGCTCACGGCGTGCGACTCGAGTCGCTCGTCTGGGCCGGAGCGCGGCTCGCTCGCGGGCTGCCCTCCGAAGTAGTGCTCCAGCGACTGCTCGCAGCAAGACTCCAGTTCCCACAGGGGACCGCGATCGACCTTTTGCCGGATCGGTGGTGGTTCAGGGCTGAGGTTCACGGACTCCCTGCGGGAGTGACCAGCACGACACAGTTTGGATTCTCGCCGGTGCCCGGTTTCCTCGTCCATCTACCTGGACTACGTGGCAATCCAGCGCGACGCTACCCGAGCAGCCCAGCGTTGCCGATGTATCCCGGCCCGTTTCACCCCTACGTGGCGAGCGTGCTGGCGCTGTGGCGCGAAGGTGGCGTCCACCTCGATGCTGTGGGTGAAGATCTTCGCCGGCTCGGGCTCACCTCCGAGGTCGAACCGAGGCGGAGCTCGGACAGCGAGATCGAGCTGCTCGTCGGGCGGACGGCTTCGAGCCGCGATCTGGTCAACATCGCGGATGTCGGGATCGGCGTGTCGCAGGTCCTCCCGGTGGTGGTCGCGCTCCGGGTCGCGGGTCCCCACCAGCTCGTCCACATCGAGCAACCCGAGCTGCACCTCCACCCCAACGCTCAGGTTCACCTCGCCGACCTCCTGGTCGACGCCGCGGTCCGCGGGGTGAATCTGATCGTCGAGACCCACAGCGCCCTCGTGCTGCGCGGGATCCAGCTCGCGGTCGCCGAGGGCCGGATCAACCCCGTCGACGTTTCGCTGAACTGGTTCACCCGCGACTCCGTCGGAGCGACCCACGTTCGGACCGCCGAACTCGACGGGCAGGGCAGCTACGGCGACTGGCCCGTCGACTTCGCGGACATCGAGATGAGCCTCGACGAGCGGTACATCGGTGCCTCGATCCCGAAGGTGTCCACCCGATGAGGGTGGTGGTCGACGCGAGCGTCGCCCGGGCGGCGGGACCCGGCCACCCGCCCGGACCGGCGTGCATCGCGACGCTACGGGCGATCGACGCCGCGCACCACGTGGTCGTGTCCGGCCCGGACCTCCGGGACGAGTGGCGCACCCACCAAAGCGCCTTTGCTTCCAAGTGGCTCGCCAACATGATCGCGCGCCGCCGGTGGGCGTGGATCGCCGAGCCGGCGTGGGCAGACGGCAACCGGCTGCTCGACCTGGCGGCGGAGTTGCCCGGCAACGGTCCCGACGACGTCGCGAAGGACTGCCACCTGGTCGAGCTGGCGATGGTCACCGACCGTCGGTTGATCAGCCTCGATGCACGCCAGCGCGCGTTGCTCGGTCGGGTCGCGGCGGCGCTGCCGGCGTTGTGCGCGCTGGGCTGGTGCAGCCCGACCGCGCCGGGCGCCGAGGCATGGATCCTCGCCGGGATGCCTGACGAGGATCCGTGGAGAGTCGTCGCTACGCGACCCGCTTGATCCGCGCCCCGAGGGCGGTGAGCTTCTGCTCGACCCGCTCGTAGCCCCGGTCGATCATCTCCGCGTTCTGGACCCGCGACCGGCCCGTCGCGCACAGCGCCGCCCCGAGCAGCGCCATCCCGGCGCGGATGTCCGGCGACGGCAGGGTGGTGCCCCGGAGCTTCGCCGGGCCGGAGATCACCACCCGGTGCGGGTCGCACACCACCGCGTGCGCCCCCATCGCGATCAGCCGGTCCACGAAGTACAGCCGCGACTCGAACATCTTCTCGAAGAACAGGCACGACCCCTCGACCTGGGTCGCGAGGGTCACCATGCAGCTCATCTGGTCCGACGCGAACTGCGGCCACGGCCCGTCGCCGATCACCGGCATCGCGCCGTCGAAGTCGCCGCGGATCTTCCGCGGCTGGTCCGCGCCGAGCACCACGTGGTCGAGGTTCAGCTCGAGGTTGATCCCGAGCGTCTCGAACACCCGCCGGGTCATCCAGTACGCCGGCCGCTCGGTCCCCTCGACGGTGATCTCGCCGCCGGTCGCCGCTGCCAACGCGAGGAACGACGCCGCCTCCACGTGATCGTGACACACCCGGTGCCGGGCGCCCCCGAGGGAATCGACCCCCTCGACGTGGAGCTGGTTCGTCCCGATCCCGGTGATCTTCGCGCCCATCGCGTTCAGCAGGTGCGCGAGGTCCTGGACGTGCGGCTCGCACGCGGCGTTGCGGAGGATCGTGGTCCCGCGCGACACCACCGCCGCCATCAGGATGTGCTCGGTCCCGGTGACCGACGCCTCGTCGAAGAACATGTCGGCGCCGACGAGCCCGCCCGCGGCGGTGAACCGGAACGCGTCGTCGAGCGCGATCGTCGCCCCGAGCTTCTGCAGCCCGTAGAAGTGGGTGTCGAGCCGCCGCCGGCCGATCACGTCGCCCCCGGGCGGGTGGAGCGTCGCCGTCCCGGTCCGGTGCAGCAGCGGGGCCACGAACAGGATCGAGGTCCGCACGCGGTTGCACAGGTCGCGGTCGATCTCCGACGACCGGATCGACCCGGCGTGGATCGACAGCGTCTCGCCGTCGCGGGCGACCGTCGCCCCGAGTGCCGTCGCCACCTCGAGCATCACCCGGACGTCGGCGATGTCCGGCACGTTGTCGAGGATCACCTCCCGATCGGTCAACAGACAGGCCGCGATCATCGGCAGGATCGCGTTCTTGTTGCCCGACGCCCGCACCCGGCCCCGCAG
>JBEBJW010000919.1:0-3671 GCA_040079715.1 Myxococcota bacterium
TCGATCCACGGCCCCTGGACGTTCGGCCGGAACACCGTCGGCAGCGTGAGCACGCAGTTCCGCGAGTGAATGCACCGCGAACCCTCGAACCGGATCCGGATCCGCGCCCCGTCGTACACCTCTGCGTCACTCATCTCCCGCCTCCTCCCACCCCTACCGGGTGGTCCCGCCGCAGGGTACATCGAGCCGGATGCCCGTCCTCGTCGGATCCGTCGTCACCGCGATCCTCGGCTGCGCTGCCCCAGAACCCGCGGCGCCCGTCGCCCGGGTCCACCCCGACGATCCGGTCGTGGTCGGCGCCGCGGTCGCCTCCACCCCGCTCGGCTCACCGACGGGCCCGTCGGTGTCGGGGGTGGCGCTCCACGCGGGCCGCCGCGCCGACGTCCGGATCGGCGCCGACGACGTCCGCGGGCCGATCACGCTGTTCGGCGGCACCGTCGCGGGCCGCGGGCCGTGCCCGAACGACGGCCCGGTGTGCGTCGGGATCGTCGACGCGGAGGTGCTCGGGTCTGCGGACGTCGACGCCGACGGGATCGCGCGGATCCGGTTCGACGTGCCGCTCGGGGCGCCGGCGGCGATGCTGCTCCAGGCCGTCGTCCCCGAGACGGTCCTGCGGCTCACCCCCCGGATCGAGGCGGCGGTCGTCCACTCCGCGCCGGTGATCGACGCCGTGACGCTGGATCCTCCGGTGGCGACGGCCGCTGGGCCGCTCACCGCGGTGGTCGCGGCGACCGATCCCGACGGCGACGCGATCGCCCTCCACTACCGGTGGCGGATCGACGGGACCGACGTCCCGAACCTCGACGGGCCGACGTTGCCCGCGGTGTTCCGCCGAGGACAGACGGTCGGGGTGGAGGTCGGCGCGGTCGCGAACGGCGAGACCGGGCTGACCGCGCGGTCCGAGGTGGTGATCGCGGACGCCCCGCCGATCGTCGTCGCCCGGATCACCCCCTCCGCGCCGATCCTCGGGCGGGATCGGCTCGACTGCGACGTCGAGGTGTCCGATCCGGACGGAGACCCGATCGCGGTCGACGCGAGCTGGCGGTCGGACCGCGACCCTGCGGGCGGGGCGCCGAGGCCGGGCTCGATGGTGGCGGCGGCGGACACCGTGGTCGGGGGCCGGTGGACCTGCGCGGTGACCGCGACGACCGCAGCCGCCACGACCGTCACCGAGACGTCGGTCACGCCGATCGCAGCGGCGACCAACGTGCTGGTGCTCCTCGCCGACGACATCGGCGTCGACCGGATCGCCGCGTGGGACGCGAACCCGACGCCGACGCCGACCCCGCGGATCGATCAGCTCGCGGCCGAGGGCCTCCGGTTCGATCGGGCCTACGTGACCCCGCTGTGCAGCCCCAGCCGGGCGATGCTGTTGTCCGGAAAGTACAACCGGCGGCTCGGGATCGGGTACATCGTCGACAGCTGGGCCCAGCAGTACGGCCTGCCGGTGGCCGAGGTGTCGCTGGCGGAGGTCGCCGCGCTCGGCAAGTACGACCCCGGGTTCGTCGGCAAGTGGCACGTCGGCACCGCCACCTCCGGCCCCACCCACCCCGGCGACGTCGGGTTCGACTGGTACCGCGGCACGCTGTCGAATCTGGCCGATCCACCGGGGTTCAAGTACGACTACGACCGGTGGCAGGTGAACGACAACGGCGTGCTCGGGGTGTCGACCACCTACGCCACGACCGCGTCGGTCGACGACGCCCTGCTGCTCACCGAGACCCTCGCCGAGCCGTGGCTCGTGTACGTCGCGTTCAACGCCGCTCACTCCCCGTACACCGCCCCGCCGGACGCGCTGGTCCCGGCGGACCTGCCGATCGAGACCGACGCCGACCGGTACGATCGGGTGGTCGCCGCGCTCGACGCCGAGATCGGGCGCCTGATGGACCAGATCGACCCGTCGATGCTCGAGCGGACCACGGTGGTGTTCCTCGCCGACAACGGCACCCCGCAGGAGGCCGTCCGGCCGCCGCTCGATCCGCGCCGGGCGAAGGAGTCGATCTACGAGGGCGGAACCCGGGTCCCGCTGATCGTCCGCTCCCCGCTGGTCGCCGTCCCCGGCACCTCCACCGACGTGCTCGTGTCCGGGATCGATCTGCTGCCCACGGTCGCCGTGATCGCGGGCGTCGACCCTGCGGAGGTCGTCCGGAGCGACGGGTCCCCGGCGGCGTTCGACGGCGTGTCGCTCCTCCCGTGGTTCGCCGACCGGACGTTGCCGGGACCGCGAGACACGATCTTCACCGAGGTGTTCTCGGTGGATGACCCGGGGGCGGTCGACGATCGGCGCCACCGCGACGAGTCGTGGACCCCGAACGGGCGCCCGCCGTACGCGTACGAGGAGGTGGCCCTTCGGGACGAGGCGTTCAAGCTGATCCGCAAGCGCACCGGAGACGTGGTGGTCGAGGAGCTCTACGACTTGCGCGGGGTCGACTTCGAGGGCGAGGACTTGTTGCTCGCTCCCCTCGGACGGGAGGCCGGCGAGGCGTACGACCGGCTGGGCGCGGGCCTCGACGCCGAGCTCGGCCGGTTGACGTTCGACGTGCCCAACGGGATCCCGCGGGCGGTCGGCTTGACGGTCGTGCCGGAGCTGCCCGTCGCCGGCGAGCCGTTGAAGTGCGTGGTCGGCGAGATCGTCGACGACGACGCCGACACCGGCGCCGCGGTCACCGTGAGCTGGGACCTGGACGGGGTCGAGTACGCAGGCGACACGCTCGCGGGGGCGCTGGTGACGGCCGGTGCCACCGCCACCTGCCGCGCGTTCGCCACCGACGAGCTGGTCAGCGGGCCGGTGGCCGAGCTCACCCTCTCCGTGCCGTAGCGGTACACGATCCGCCCGTCGCACACCAGGACCGGGTCGCCGTGGGCGTACCCGACCGCGCAGTCCGGCAGCGGAGCGTGGTCGCGGTCCGACGGCACCGCCGGGATCGCGAGGTCCGCGGCGTCGAGGTACCGCTCGACCGCGAGGGCGTAGTCGTCGAACAGGGTCGCGAGGGTCGGCTCCCGGTCCGGCACGAACATGAACGGAGGCAGGGGCGCGACGTTGGCGCCGGCGCTCTCCCAGTCGCGGACCCGCTCCTCGCGGAGCCGGGTCCTGAGGGCGTACCGATCGCCGAGCGCGTCGAACGCCGGGGCCCACCCGCGCACCACCGCTCGCTCGTCCGCCGTCCCGCACCACCGGAGCCCGAGCGGGGCCGCGCTCAACGTGGCGCACGGATCGTCGGCGACGACCTCCGGCGCGGGCGGCGCGACGACCAAGGGGTCGGCCTCCGCGACCGCGTCTCCCGCCCACGGCTCGGCAGCAGGGGGAGGCGCGACGCCCTCCGACCCCGACCGGCCGAGGGACGGGGCCGTCGACCCCGAGGCTGCAGAAGACGAGCCACCCGTCGAGCCCGTCGACGGCGGGACCCACGGCGACCACGCGGCGTCCGGCATCGGAGCGGTGGTCGGCTCGGGAGTGGGCTCCGCCTCCGCCCGGTGGCCGGTGGTCGCGGCGATCGCCAGCGCCGCGCCGAGCGCCGGGGCGGTCCACCGGGCCCCGGATCGCGGCGGCACCGACCCCACGAGCCGATGGATCCGCTCGAGCAGCTCACCGCCGCCCGCCGCGGCCGCTCGCCGCGCGGTGTGGAGCTCTGCCACCGACGCGAGCGCCCGGGCGTACCGGACCCGCCCGA
>JBEBJW010000920.1:0-3669 GCA_040079715.1 Myxococcota bacterium
TCTGGACCCCGGTCTCGCCGACCTCGCTCCGCGACACGGCCTGCTCGAACCGATCGGCCGACGCGGGGTGGACCTCGAACCGGCTCTCGTTCTCGTCGACCTCGATCCGGCCGATCTGGCGGCGGGTGACCCGCCCGTGGCGACACAGCAGCGGCAGCAACGAGCGCGGATCCGCCGACGCCGCGCGCCCGACGTTGATCCGGAACCAGACCCCGGCGCCGCCCGGGCGCGGACGCTCGGGGCGGGTCCCGACGCGCGGGGCTTCGGTGTTGCCGCGGAGATCCTCGGCCGCCGGCAGCTGGGCCTTGCGGGTCGCGACCAGCAGGGCGGCGAGCGCCTCTGCCGGGTGCGTCTCGAGCAGGACCTTCGCCAGCGCCCGATCGTCGTCCGTCACGAGCTCGAGCTTCGACCCGATGTCGGCGCACAGCCGCTCGCGGTCGCGCTCCTCGATCTGCTCGAGCGTGGGCGGGTACCCCCGGCTCGGCTGGATCCGCGCCGACCGGAACAGCCGATCGGCCAGCGCCCGACGCGTGGTCGGGACGATGATCACCGCGATCCCCTTGCGCCCGGCCCGCCCGGTCCGCCCGCTCCGGTGCTGGAGCACCTGCGGGTCGTGCGGGAGATCGGCGTGGACCACCAGATCGAGCGACGGCAGGTCCAGCCCGCGGGCCGCCACGTCGGTGGCGACGAGCACCTTGGCCCGGCCGTCGCGGAGCGACTGGAGCGCCCGGGTCCGCTCGGCCTGGGTCAGCTCGCCGGAGATCGCGACCGCGGCGAACCCGCGATCGACGAGGTTCGCGTGGAGCCGCCCGACGCCGTCGCGGGTGGCGCAGAACACGATCGCGCCGACCGGATCGACCATCCGGAGCACGTTGACCACCGCGTGGTCGCGCTCGCGGGGCGACACCAGCACCGCGCGGTACTCGATGTCGGCGTGGGCCTCGCGCGGGTCGGTCGCGACGATCCGGAGCGCCTCGCGCTGGACCTTCTCGGCGAGGGACTTCGTGTCGGCCGCGCTGGTGGCGCAGAACAGCAGGGTGCGGCGCTCCGCGGGGGCGGCGTCGAGCAGGCGCTCGAGGTCGTCGCGGAACCCGAGGTCGAGCATCTCGTCCGCCTCGTCGAGCACCACGGCGCGGAGCGCGTGCAGATCGAGCTGCCCGCGGTCGAGCAGGTCGCACAGGCGGCCCGGGGTGCCGACGATCACGTGCGCGCCGTCCCGCAGGGCGGCCAGATCGCGGCGGACATCGCTGCCGCCGGTGCAGGCGGTGACCCGCGCGCCGGTCTCGCCGTACAGCCACTGCAGCTCGCGGTGGACCTGCTGAGCCAGCTCGCGCGTGGGCGCGATCACCAGCGCGAGCGGCGCGGACGGGCGTCCCACCCGCTCGGCGTCACCGAGCAGGTCCGGGGCGATCGCCAGGCCGAACGCGATCGTCTTGCCGGAGCCGGTGCGCGACGACACGAACAAGTCGCGGCCGCGGGCCTCCGGCGCGAGGATCGCGCGCTGGACGTCGGTGGGTTCGTCGTACCCGTGTGCGGTCAGCGCACGGAGGAGGGCAGGATGGGCGTCGGAGAATGGCACGCCCAGCGGATAAGCCGGTGGCACGCCGAGCGCCACTCAGCCGTCGCTGCGGATCGCCGCCGAGGGGGGCCCCGCCTCGGCCTCGGACCCCGCCCGGCCTCGGATCACGCGCCGTTTCGGGCGCAGCCGACACGATCCGGTGTACCATGACCCGCCGTGCTCCTGCTCGAACTCCCGATTTCCGTGGCGCTCGGCGCCGACCTCGAGGTCGGGCCCGGCCGCCGGTACGCCGACCTCCAGCGGGCCGTCCAGGAGTCGGGGAACGCCGATCGGCTGGTGGTGTACCCCGGTGTGTACGGCCCGGTGGTGATCCGCCACGACCTCGAGCTGATCGCGGTCGGGGGCCCCGCGGTCACCACGATCGACGCGGACGGCGCCGCGGCGATCGACGCCGCGCGATCGGCGCTGACGGTCCGCGGGTTCACCCTCGACGGGCGCGGGTCGTACCGCGGCCTCCAGATCGAGAACGGCGAGCTGACCCTCGAAGACACGGTCGTGGCGAACGGGGTGGGCGACGACGGCGGCTGCGTGAGGGTCGTCGACGTGAACGCCTCGGTGCGTCGATCGGTGCTGACCGGCTGCGCGGCGGACCGCGGCGGCGGGCTGTTCGCGTACTCCGTCAACCTCGAGCTCACCGCGACCACGATCCAGGACAGCGTCGCGACGAACGGCGTCGGGGGCGGGCTGTACGCCGAGTCCGCCTCGCTGTACGTCACCGGGGGCTCGCTCCGGTCGAACCTGTCCGACGACCCGTCCGGCGACGGGAAGGCCGGGCTCGGCGGCGGCGGGTGGATCGGGTCGAGCGCGGCGGTGCTCACCGCGGTCGAGGTCACCGAGAACGAGGCCCGGTCGAACCGCGACGAGCGCGGCCAGGGCGGCGGGTGGTACGTGACCGACGCGTCCACCGTCGTGGTCGCGGGCGGATCGCTCGGGGGCAACGTCGCGAGCCGGCTCGGCAGCGCGGTCGCCTCGTCCGGCGGTACGCTCGGGGTGACCGACGCCTGGCTGCACGCCACCCGGGTCGAGGTCGTCGACGAGGACCCGAAGCTCGGCGGGACCGTGTACTGCGAGGGCGACGGCGACTGCGCGATCGACCTGTCGTGGTTCGAGGGCAACGCCGCGGGCGACGGCGGCGCGGTGTCGTCCACGATGCCGGTGGCGATCGCCCGGTCGATGTTCTGTCGGAACAGCGCGACCAGCGACGGCGGCGGGGTCGACCTCGGGAACCAGACGTACGGCGTGTCGGTGGTCACGGGCTCGGTGTTCTCGCAGAACACGGCCGAGGGCGAGGGCGGCGGGCTGATCGTGCCGATCGCCACCACCCTCGTGACCAACAACCATTTCGTCGGCAACGCGGCCCCGTTCGGGTCGGCGCTCGCCGTGCTCGACCTCGACAACTTCGACGGCGAGCCGGTGCTGCTCAACAACCTCGTCGCGAACAACCTCGACGCCGAGTTCGCCATCGAGAGCCAGGGGGTCGACCTCCAGGAGGACTACACCTGGTTCTACGCGAACGACGAGGCTGAGATCGACGAGTCGCCGGGGTCGCACGACGTGTTCGGCCAGGACCCCGCGCTCGCCCTGGCGCTCGGGGGCTCGATCGTGTCGTGCGCCGGCGAAGACCTCGCCCCCGGGCCCGACAGCGGGCTGATCGACCGGGGGAGCCCCGATCTGGAGGACGCCGACGGCAGCCGGTCGGATATCGGGGCGTTCGGCGGCGACGCGGGCTCGCTCGCCGGGTTCGTCGACGTCGACGGCGACGGGTGGGTCGGGATGCTCGACTGCGACGACGCCGATCCTGCGCGGTCCCCCGGTGCTGCCGAGGTCTGCAACGGGGTCGACGACGACTGCGACACCCTGGTCGACGCGGACGACGTCGCCGCCGACGCGGGCTGGGGGTACGCCGACGTCGACGGTGACGGGTACGGCGGCGACGGCTCGGCCCACTACACCTGCCCGACCGACGCCGGGTTCGTCCCGGGCGGAGACTGCGCCGACGGCGACCCGAGCCAGACCTTCGGATCACTCGAACGGCGACGACCGAGACGGCGGCGGCAACGAGGGCGACGAGACCGGTCGCCGCCCAGTAG
>JBEBJW010000921.1:0-3667 GCA_040079715.1 Myxococcota bacterium
CGCGGCACCGCGGGGATCGGCGGTCGTCGACGCCGGGGTGGCGGGGATCCGGCGTCGGCCCCGCCACCACACGGCGCGCGCGTACCACCACACCGCCGGCCACCGGGCGAGCGCCGGGTCGGCCGGTCGTCCGTCGGCCAGCCGCTCGAGCTGGACCTGGTACCACGCGCCGGTCAGCACGGCGTCGAGCGGGCGGATCCCGGTGTGGAGCTTCACCGGGACCGCGCGCTCGGCGGCGCCGGACAGCAGTCGACGCGGCAGGTCCGGCTCGACCGCGAGCGGCCGCGCGAGGCCGATCAGGTCGACCGCGCCGGACGCGAGCGCCTCGTCCATCCCGGCCCGGGTCCGGAACCCGCCGGTCAGCAGCAGCGGGACCTTCACCCGCACCCGGACCGCCTCCGCCTGGTCGAGGAAGAATGCCTCGCGCGCCCGGGTCGACGCCCCGGCGGGCGGCGACTCGGCGAACATCACCGCCTGCTCGTAGGTCCCGCCGCTGAGCTCGAGCAGATCGATCCCCTCGGCCTCGATCGCGTCGCGCTCGTCGAACCCGCCGCGCTGGAAGTCGGCGGTGTTCAGCTTGACCCCGACCGCGAACGACGGGGCGACCGCGGCCCGGATCGCCCGGACGATCCCGAGCAGGAACGCCATCCGCCGGTCGAGCGGGCCGCCCCACCGGTCGGTGCGGGTGTTCGAGCGCGGCGACAGGAACTGGCTCACGAGGTACCCGTGCGCCCCGTGGACCTGGACCCCGTCGAACCCGGCCTCGGCTGCGAGGACCGCGGCGGCGGCGAACCGAGCGATGATCGCCTCGATCTCGGAGTCCTCCAGCGCCCGCGGGGTCGCGAACGTCCCGTAGGTCCCGGCGAGCCCGATCGCCGACGGAGCGACGGGGACCGGATCGAGCGACCGCGGCGACTGGCGGCCGGGGTGGTTGAGCTGGACCCACGCGACCGCGCCGCCCGCGCGCGCCGCCGTAGCCCAGGCCGACCACGCCGCGATCGGAGCGACGTCCGGCGCCACCACGTTCCCGGGCTCGCCGAGGCGGTCCGGATCCACCATCACGTTGCCGGTGATCTGCAGCCCGACGCCGCCGTCGGCCCACCGGCGGTACAGCGCGGCGTGGCGGGCGTTCGGCGCGCCGTCCGGCCCCGCCAGGCGCTCGCTCATCGCGGACTTCGCCAGCCGGTTCGGCAACCGCTGGCCGTTCGGCAGGATCAGGGGATCGGTCAGGTTCACGGCGACTCCGGGGTGAGCAGGTCCACGAGGCGGCGGGCGGCGCGGATCGCGGCGTCCACGTCGGTCTGGTCGAGCTGGCCGACGTTGGCCCGGCCGGTGATCGCGAGCGACGCGAGGCCGTGCAGGCCGCCGTACAGCGCGCGCGCGTCGGTCTCGGGGTCCGGCGAGCCGCGGCGGGCGAGCTCGGCGACGGCGCCGGACCACAGGGCGAACCCGGGGGAGGCGCGGAGGTCCCGACCTTCTCGCAGCGCGGCCCAGTCCCAGCTCCGGTGGAACATCAGCGCGTACAGCGCGGGCTGGGCGACCGCGAACCGGATGTAGCGCTCGGCCGCGTCCTGCGGAGGACGGCCGACGATCTCGGCCGCCAACGCCACGAAGCCGGACTGAGCGACCGCGTACAGGAACCCGTCGAGCGAGCCCCAGTGGTGGTACAGCACCGACGTGGTCTTGCCGAGGCAGGCAGCGATCGTCCGGGCGGTGAGGGTCTCGAGCGACAGCTCCCCCCGCGCGAGCGCCTCGCGGATCCGGTCGATCGAATCGTCCATTCCGCTGGCGTAACAATGTTACGTCGCGGCGTCGAGACGACCGGCGACGGTTCCCGCCAGACGCACACCCGACCGTGACCCACGCGCCCCGTTCGGTGCGCACACAGGAGGCGACGGTCGGAACCGTCGAGCCCGGGACCCTCCACGCACACCGTTCGGCGATCGCGCGCGGCCCGGCTCTCACGACAGAGGAGGGAACATGCTCCGCAAGATGGCGTCGATGATGGTGTTGGCGATCGGCCTGTCGACCTCGGCGATCGCCGCTGCGGCCCCGCTCGCTCCCGCCCCGGTGGCCGAGGCGGTGCCGATGGCGCCGGCCCCCGGCTACGTGTGGGTGCCCGGACGGTGGGACTGGCACGCGTTCAGCGGGCGGTACACCTGGGAGCCCGGGTACTGGCAGGCGCCGGCGGTCTCGGTGGTCGCCGCCCCGGTGGTGGTCCGCCCGGCGGTGGTCGTCCGTCCCGGATGGCATCCGTTCGTGGTGCATCGGACGGTGGTGGTGCGGCACCCGGTGGTCCACCATCGGGTCGTGGTCCGTCGGTGACGGCGGTCCGCCGGGGTGGGCATCGCGCCCGGGCGGACGCGTGAACGTGGTCGGCTGGTGGGGCGGAGGCCCAGACAAATGAGCCGGAAGATCGCGGTCCGCGACCGGGGACCGACGTGGTACAACCCGGAGATGAACCGGGTTGCCCTCGGTCCGTTCGTGCTCGAGCGGCGGATCGGTCGCGGCGGGATGTCCGAGGTCTGGCGCGCGTTCCACATGGACGACGACGTCGGCGTGGCGGTCAAGGTCCTCACCGGCGAGCGCGCCCGGCGTCCGCGGAGCATCCGCCAGTTCCGCCAGGAGGCCCGCGCCGTCGCGCGGCTCGACCACCTCCACATCGTCGGCGTGCACGACATGGGCGAGATCACCGCCGAGGCGGCCGAGTTCACCGGCAACGCGCTGGAGGCGGGCGCCCCGTACCTGGTGATGGACCTGCTCCCCGGCGGCTCGCTGTGGAAATACCGGGGGCGGCTCGCGTGGCCGGACCTGCGGAACCTGCTGCACGTCCTGCTCGACGCGCTGGCCCACGCGCACGCCCGCGGGGTGATCCACCGCGATCTGAAGCCGTCGAACGTGCTGCTGTCGCCCGAGCGCCGGGCGGTGATCTGCGACTTCGGGCTCGCCCACCTCCCGGACGCCGACGCGGTGCTGCTCCGCGCCGGTACGCCGTCGTACATGGCGCCCGAACAGTTCCGCGATCAGTGGCGCGACTTCGGCCCGTGGACCGATCTGTACGGGTTCGGGTGCCTGGTGTGGACGCTGATCGCCGGCGCGCCGCCGTTCCGGCGCACCACGTGGGAGGACACCCGCCGGGCCCACCTCGAGGAGCCGCTCCCGCCGCTGGTCGCGCTCCAGCCGATGCCGAGCGAGCTCGAGGCCTGGCTGCGGTCCCTGCTCCACAAGGATCCCGCGCGCCGGGTCCAGTACGCCGCCGACGCCGCGTGGGCGCTCGAGCAGCTCGATCCGGACGACGTGGCGAGCGACGACCTCGAGTCGATGGTCGAGCCGGACGACAGTCTCGAGCTGATCACCGAGGGCGGCGGGCGGGTGTTCGGCGACCTGCCTGCGTTCTCGCCGGTGTCCTCGACGATCGGGCGGAACGACGCGCCGCCTCCTCCGCCGGAGGACTGGCGCGGGCCGCGGCCGATGCGCCGGATGCACCTCCGGGGCTCGGGGCTCGGGCTGCTCGGCGCGCGGGCGGTGCCGACCGTCGGGCGGGAGGCGGAGCGGGATCTGCTGTGGCAGGCGCTGGTGCAGGTCCACCGGCTGCCGGTCGCGCGGGCGGTGCTGGTCGAGGGGGCCGCCGGGACCGGCAAGACCCACCTCGGGCGGTGGCTGGCCC
>JBEBJW010000922.1:0-3666 GCA_040079715.1 Myxococcota bacterium
TGACGAGCGGGACAGGTCGGGGTCCGGACATGCCCGCGCTGATCACACGCCGGCTCGGCGCGATCAACCCGGATCGGACCTCCGGCCCGAGGTACTAGGTCGCGATCAGCCGCGCGATCAGGTCGATGTCGACCGGCTTGGTCAGGTGGTGGTCGAACCCGGCCGCCTCGGCCTCGATCCGGTCCTCCGGGCGGCCGTAGCCGGTCAGGGCCACCAGCAGCGCCCCGGCGGTCGTCGGGAGCCGCCGGAGCTCGCGGGCGAGCGCGTAGCCGCTCATCCCGCCCGGCAGCCCGATGTCGCAGATCACGACCTCCGGCGCGAACTCCCGGGCGACCACCAGCGCCTGGTACGCGTCGTGGGCCAGGACCACGTCGTGACCGACCGATCGGAGCAGCTCCCCCATCAGGTGGGCGGCGTCGGGGTGGTCCTCGACCACCAGCAGCCGGCGGCGGACCGGCCGGAGGGGACCCGCGATCGACGACGCCGGACCCGGAGCGGCCGCGACCGGGAGCTGCACGGTGAACCGGGTGCCGGTCCCGGGACCGTCGCTGTGGGCGCGCCCCGAGCCGCCGTGGAGCTCGGTCAGGCTGCGGACCAGCGCCAGCCCCAACCCGAGCCCGCCCGCGGCCCGGTCCAGCGGCTGGGCGGCCTGGCGGAACGGCTCGAACAGCTGGGGCAACAGCTCCGCGTCGACGCCGATCCCGGTGTCGGCGACCTCGACGACCGCTGCCTCGCCGTCGGACCGGACCGTCACCACGATCGACGCGTCCGACGCGCTGAACTTGATCGCGTTCGACAGCAGGTTGTCGACGATCTGCGCCAGTCGGACCCGGTCCCCCGCGATCGGGATCGGCGCCTCACCCCGCAGGTCGAGCGTGACCCGCCGCCCGCCGGACTCGCGGTCGCCGATCACCTCCCGCACCACCGCGCCGAGGTCCAACGGCTCGAGGTCGAGCGCGATCTTCCCGCTCACGATCCGCGACACGTCGAGCAGGCCGTCGAGGAGGCGGGTCATGTGCGTCGTCTGGCGGTCGAGGATCGCGAGGGTCCGATCGACCCGCGGGTCGTCGCCGAGGGGGAGCGCCGACAGCAGGCGGTACCCGGACCGAATCGCGGTCAGTGGGTTGCGGAGCTCGTGCCCGAGCATCGCGATGAACTGGTCCTTCTGCCGGTGCGCCTCGACCAGCGCCTGCTCGGTCCGCTTGCGCTCGGTGATGTCGGTGACGGCGAACACCCGCAGACGGTGCCCATCGGCGGCGGTCCCGAGCGGCGACCCCGCGTACAGCACCGTCCGGCGCGGACCGTGCGGCGGCACGAGGTCGAGCTCGCCGTGCACGGGGAGCTCGGTGTCGAACAAGCCGCGGAGCACCTCGGCGGCCGCGTCCGCCTCGGTCCCGAACGCGCGCTGGACCCACGCGTCGAGCGCGACCGGTCCCGGGGAGCTCCCGATCAGCTCGGACCACGAGCGGCTCGCGCACAGGATCCGGCCGGTGTCGTCGAACACGAGCATCGGGACCGGCGACATCCGCACGACCTGGTTGAACCGCCACTCGCTCTGCTGGCGGGCGCGCTCGGCCCGGTTGCGGTCGGTCACGTCCATCAGCGAGACCAGGACCCGATCGATCCCGGCGGCGCCGATCGGGAACCGCACCGAGAACACCACGTCGATCCGCTCGCCGGTGAACCGCTGCATCACGGTCTCGGCGGTGAACAGGGTCCGCTGGGCGGCGAGCGCCTCGAGCTCCCCGCGGAACGCGTCGAGCGTGTCCTGGACGAACAGCGCCCCGAGCCCGGCCCCGAGCGCCTCGCGGTTCGGCGCGCGGAACATCCGCACCGCCTCCTCGTTCACGTCCACGACCTTCACCCGCGACGCGGCGCGGGCGACGAACTCCGGGTGGGCGTCGAGCCAGCCGCGGAAATCTGCCACCCCCGAGGCGAGCACCGCGTCGACTTCGCGCTTCACCTCGGTGAAGTCCTGCTCGAACACCGACACCCCGATGGTCGAGAAGATCCTGCGGTACCGCTCTTCGCTGCCGCGGAGCGCCTCTTCCGCCCGCCTCCGCTCGGACAGGTCCCGGACGAACGCGGCGAACACCGGACCGGTGGCGGTGTCGACCCGGCAGACCGCGAACTCCGCCGGGAACTCGGTCCCGTCGCCGCGCAGGGCCGCCATCTCGACCCGCCGACCGAGCATCGAGGACCGACCGGTCTCGAGGTGACGCCGCATCCCGAGCAGGTGTCGGTCCCGCAGCGCGGGCGGGACGATCAGGTCGACCATCGGCCGCCCCACGGCGTCGCGGCGCGCCCGGTCGAACATCCGCTCCGCCGCGTGGTTGAACTCGATGATCACCCCGTCGAGGTCGATCATCACGATCGCGTCCAGCGCGAGGTCCAGCACCGCGCGGTTCCGCCCCTCGATCTCGCGCAGGGCGGCCTCGACCTCGACCCGCCGGACGAACTCGCCGATCTCGCGGCCGATCGCGTCGAGCGACCGCAGCAGGTGCTCGTCGTGGGTCGACGCCCGCCGCGACCGGCACCGGACCACGCCCACCACCTCGGTCGCCGCGACGATCGGCAGCACGAACCCGGACACGAGCCACCGCTCGCCGTCGACGTCGGTGGTGGCGTCGTCGGTCCACGCCGACGCGGCGCGCTCGAACGCGGTCCCCACCACCCCCTCGCCGCGTCGGATCTGGTCCGGGACGAGCAGCTTGCGCAGGCTCCGCTCCCGGAGTGGCTCGTCCGGCACCCCGAACCAGATGCACCGCAGCACGTCGGGGTCCGCCGACTGGAGCCAGACCTCGCCGACCGCCACCTCGAGCTCGCGGCGGAACACCTCGACGATCCGCGGCGCTGCCTCGCGGAGGGTCCGCGCCTCGTACAGGACCTGCGCCACCCCGCGTTCGACCGCCAGGCGACGCGCGGCGAGGACCTGGTGGACGCTGCTCGCGAGGACGTGCGCGACCGCCTCGACGAAGTGCGCGTCCTCCGGGGTGAACTGGCGCGGCGTGCGCGTGTGGGCCGCGAGCAGCCCGAACGGCCGGCCGTCGACGAGCACGGTCGCGCCGACCCCGTCGACCACCCGGTGCGCGGCCAGCTGCTCCGCGTCGATCACCAGCGCCGGCTCGGACGTCGGGATCAGCCGCCCGACCACGCCGTCGCCCCACCCGAGGCCAGCGCGGACCACCAGCCGGTCCCCGCTCCGGAGCTCGAACATCCCGCACAGATCGGTGCCGAGCGCGCGCTGCACCTCGCGCACCGCATCCTGGACCAGCCCGTCGAGATCCGGGTCGGTCAGCGCCCGGGTTCCGAGCCGCGCCAGCACGCTCTGTTCGCGCTCCCGCGCCCGGAGCCGGTCGGCGGTCGACCGGAGCGAGGTCACGTCGACGAACGTCACCACCACCCCGTCGATCCGCTGGTGCTGCGTGCGGTACGGCAGGATCCGCCGGACGAACCACCGGCCGTCGCGGAGCTGGACCTCCCGCGACACGGCGGCCAGATCGTCCAGGACGCCGGCCACCTCGGCCCCGAGGTCCGGCTGGAGCAGATCGCGCGCCAGGTCCTGGACCTTGCGCCCGACGTCCGCCGGCGACACCGGCTGGCCGGCGCGCTGGGCGTCGGCGAGCAGGGCCCGCTTCAGCCCGGGCTCGTCGGTCACCCCGCGGG
>JBEBJW010000923.1:0-3666 GCA_040079715.1 Myxococcota bacterium
GGTCGCAAACGCCAATACGGTGTCGCTGGTCGATGTATCGCTGTCGACAGTGATGCAATTGAATGTCGAGCCATTCGCTTCGCTCAGCAACTGCTGGAGAAAGGCTGGCTCCACGGCCGCATCGGTAAAGATATAACCCAGCATGGTGGCCATATCAGGCGCAATCATACCGCTGCCCTTGATCACGCCGACGAGTTCGACGCGCTTGCCGTCGACGACGAGGCTCCTCGAGCGGGGGGCGAGCCACGCGGAGACGTCGAACGTCGCGTTCGCGATCCAGGCGCGGCTCTCTTCCGTTCGCCGCTTCGGATCCCGACCGGCGGCGGCGTCGCGGAGGAGGTGCCCGAGGAGCTCGCGGTTGTCGTCGACGACGAGCCAGAAGCGCACCGCATCGCG
Source organism: Myxococcota bacterium (assembly GCA_040079715.1). GTDB lineage: Bacteria > Myxococcota_A > UBA796 > UBA796 > JACKER01. The sequence goes on from JBEBJW010000923.1 coordinate 397, forward strand.
CCAAGCGGGTGTCAGCGAAGGCACCGCGATCCCCCAGACGTCGCGGAGGATCTCGCGGAACACGCCGTCGAGCTTGTCGATCAGCTTGACCAGCCCGCGGGCGCTCTGGTGGTGCAGCAGCCCGTCGTCGCCGACCTTCAGGGCCTCGGCCGGCTCGTCGTCGGTCGGGCGCCCGGTCCGGACCCGGACCAGCGGGCCGCGGGTCGAGCCGTCGCGGCCCGCGATCGCGCCGATCCCGTCGGACACGGTCAGCGCGCCGAGCTCGCCCTCCGGACCCCACGCGATCCCGCGCTCGAGGTACAGCCAGCGGGTGATCGGATCCTCGTCGAGCCGGACCCACAGGCCGATCCAGCTCCGCGGATCGTTCCGCGACACCAGCCAGTCGATCGCCTCCTGGACCGCGATCGCCGCGGCGCGCCCGCGGGAGGCGGCGGCGCGGATCGTGTCGTCCATCCCCGCCCACCCGGCCTCGCTCGTCAGCCGGACCAGGTCGGCGACGGTGTCCGGCGGGTGCTTGCCGGCCTCGAACCACCGGCGGACCGCCGCCGACAGCAGCGTGTCGGTCCCGGGGACCGTCGCCATCCGCTTGAGCGAAGCGAACGCGCCGGAGCGAACGTCGGACCGGGGATCGCGGAGCAGCCGCCCGAGGCGCTCGACCCCCGCGTCGTCCGGGATCGCCGCCAGCACCATCAGCAGCGCCGGGTTCCGCCCGGGATCGTACGATTTCATCCGGTCGAGCACGGCCTGCCGGTGCGCCGGATCGAGGCCGGCGCGGAACACGATCTCGGCCGCGCCGGCCGCCGCGTACAGCCGCACCGACGGGCTCTTGTCGCCTTGCGCCAGATCGATCAACCGGAGCGCGTCCGCGACCGTCCCGACCTCGGCCAGCTCGCGCGCGGCCGCGGCCCGCACCGTGACGTCGTCCGAGCTCAGCGCCTGGCGCGGATCCACCGTCTCCGGCATGCTTCTCCCTCCACCCCGGGTACGCTAACAGATGGCCGTTCGCACCACCGTCCGTCCTTCGCTCGTCCTGCTCGGTTCGGTCCTCGGATTCGCGGGATGCACCTCCGTGATCCAAGAGTACGACTCCGCGCGCACCCTCGCCTTGTCCGATCCGGGGGCGGCCCCCGACGGGTGGGCCCCGGACGCGGTGATCCAGCTGTCGGCGCCGCTGCTCGACAAGCTGATGACCACCGCGCTGACCCCCGCGCCGACGTTCGGCGACGACATCTCGGTCGCGCTGCTGACCCTGACCCCGCAGCTCACGCTCGAGACGCTGAAGATCGCGCCGGCGGCGAACTGCGTCGAGTGCCTGACCGTCGCGATCGGCCTCGGCGGCACGGTCAAGTGGGCCACGATGCTCGGATCGAGCGAGGCGGGCCTGAAGGTCGGCGCCACCCTCGACATGGCGCTGTCGATCGAGCCGATCGACCCCGCGACCGCCCCGACCGTCGACGGCGTCGCGAAGACCGGGTTCGCGATCGGGGTGTCGCCGCGGTCGTTGAACGACGTGTCGGTCGAGCTCGCCGGCGCGAAGTCGACGATCGACCTGTCCGGCCCGGTGATCGGGTGGGTCCAGAGCGCCGTGCTGGCCGGGATCCCGTCGATCCCGATCACCGAGATCGGGACCGAGACCGCCCCGGTCCGCGGGATCCGGATCTCGTCCCAGAACCAGGCCCTCCGGGTCGACGTGCTGACCGGCGCGCGGATCCCCGGCGTGCTCCCGGCCGATCTGCCCGCTCCGACCGACGGGTTCCGGGTCGACGTGGCGGTGGACTCGCTGCTCGCGATCGCCCGGGCCCAGGCGTTCTCGACCGGGGCGATCGCCCACGGGGTGCTCGGCGAGCCGACGATGCTCGATCTGCGGTCCGACGCGTTCTCGGTCGGGCTGCGCCTGTGGCGGACCACCGGCTCCGGCTGGTGGCGGGACTACCAGATCGACGGCACCTGGACCCTCGCCGACGGCGAGCTGAAGATGTCGCCGGGTGGGGTGAAGGACCTCGGTCACAGCCGCGGCGCCGCGATCGCCGATCCGCTGGTCGCGCTCGGCGAGGGGATCCTCCAGAAGGCGCTCGGGAACGCGGTGAACACCACGGTCCCGACGCGGTCGGGCGCCCTCGCCGGGATGAACGGGGAGCTCGTGGTCGACGGGTTCGACGCGAAGGACGGCGTGCTGACCCTGAACGGGACGTTCCAGAACCTGCCGCCCCAGCGGTTCTACGGCGGAAAGTAGCGCAGATCTACGATTGGTGTCGCCGAGAACGCAGCCACAGCTGCCTCGGACGACGGCGAGCTGCGGTTCGTGTCATTGGCACGGCGGATGCAACGGTCCCGGTCGACCCCCGACGCGCTGTTCGGGTGGTCGGAGGGAGGAACCATGCTGCCGTTCGTCATCTCGTCGTCGCTGTGGGCCTGCGCCACCTCGCACGCCGATCGTCCGGTGGCCGCGACCCCTGGCGCCGCGGCGATCCCGGTCACCGCCGTCCCGCTCGACCCGCTGGCGCCGGTGGGCGACCCCGCGGGCGACGTTGGCTCGGACCTGAACCCCACCGGGGCTCCGGTGGTGGATCCGCACAGTGACGGCATCGTCACCTACGAGCTGCGCCGGGGGGAGACCCTGGCCCACTTCGCGCGGTGGTCCGGGCTGCCGGTGGAGGCGATCGCCGACGCGAGCGGGCTGCCGCTCGACACGCCGCTGCCGGTGGGCACGATCGTCCGGATCCCGCTCGACGAGGACCGCCGGGCGCGGGTCGAGACCAACCGGGACGCGCACCACGTCGCGCGGGCCGATGGGTGGCTCGCCAGCCACGGCGGCGAGGTCGGGACGGCGTTCTACCGGGTGCGGACCGGTGACACCGCGTGGACGATCGCCAAGGGCCACGGCGGGCTGCCGGTGTGGGTGATCGAGACCTGGAACCCGGCCGTCGACCTCGAGGATCTCCGGCCCGGCCAGGAGCTGATGCTGCCGGTCCTCGCCGACGCGGTCGAGGACTCGGTGCCCACCGTCGCGACCCGGGCCGAGTAGCCCGGCCCGATCCGGGCGCGGGAGCCGAGCGCGGATCCACCGCCCGGAGCGGCGACCCCGTTCTGGTCGGACCGGCGGGGTCCGCGATCGGCTTGCGGTGGACCCCGTCCGGGACGGAGTGGAAGCCGACGAGCGCGCCGTCGAGCCCACTGGGAGGCCCGAAGGTGGTCGGCGGGCGACGGTCGGGCAGCCGCACCGACGGTCGCCCTGTACGACACCGGGACCTCGGTGCCCGGACACCACGC
>JBEBJW010000924.1:0-3665 GCA_040079715.1 Myxococcota bacterium
AACCCGATGTCGCTCCGGCGGGTCGACCGGGCGCCGTTCTCGCGGTCCGCAGCGGTCGCGGGCGCGCAGGCGTGGTCGTTCCGCGGGTCGATGTTGCCGCGGGAGCTGCGCGATCGCGGCGTGGACGACCCCGAGACGCTGCCGGCGTTCCCGTACCGCGACGACGCCCTGCTGGTGCACGGTGCGCTCCACCGGTGGGTCGAGGCGTACCTGCGCACCTGGTACCCGACCGATGGGGACGTGCAGGCCGACGCCGAGATCCAGGCGATGTTCCGGTGGATGGGCGCGCCGGACGGCGGACGGCTGAAGGACGTGCCAACGCCGGTCACGGTGATCGGACTCGTGGACGCGATCGCGCACGTGATCTTCACCGGGAGCGCCCAGCACGCGGCGGTCAACTTCCCTCAGCTCCCGATCATGTCGTACGCGCCCGCCTACCCGCTGGCCGGGTACCGCTCCAGCCCGCTCGACACCGACGCCGACTGGTTCGGCCTGCTGCCTCCGCTGTCGCAGGCCCACTACCAGGCGACCCTCGGGCTGCTGCTCGGGAGCGTCCACCACACCGTGCTCGGCGGCTATCCCCACCACCTCCTCCTCGGGAACTTCGCCGGCGACGCGCGGATCGAGCCCGCGCTCGCCGCGTTCCAGGCGGAGCTCCGGTCGATCGAGGCGGTGATCGGCCAGCGCAACCACGGTCGCCCGCCGTACCCGTTCCTGCTGCCGTCCCGCATCCCGCAGAGCATCAACATCTGAGGTGTCCGATGTCGTTCCGGTCGAGGCTCCGAGCGGTCGTCACCCACCCGGCCACTCAGTTGTTCGTCGGCCTGTGCATGGTCGGCACGGGGGTGTCCGAGCTGGTCGAGGCCCTCGACGGCGCGCTGGTCAGCTCCGCCCACGGCGTCGTGCTGTACGGCCTCGTGCAGACCAGCAAGGCGCTGATCGAGCTGCTCGAGGGGCTCGAGAAGGTCGAGGGCGAGCCGCGCGAGGGCTCAGCCCCCGAGGGGCCCGCTGTCGAACACCAGCCGGGGAAGTGACGCGCCGTCGCCCTCGCGATCGCCGACCCCGAGCAGGCGCAGCCGGACCGCCCAGCCGTCGCCGTCGCGCGACACCGCCACCACGCCCGCGTTCAGCCCGAGGTGGGGGTTCGACGGGCCGGGGAGCAGGTTCGCGGTGCACGTCAGGCCCTCGGAGGTGGTGAACGACGGGTTCGCCCGGGCGAGCTGCGCAGAGTCGAGGCGGAGCGCCAGGGCCTCGAGGTTCGACAGGCCGCTCGACACCAGCTGGTGGATCGGGCGGCTGTCACCCAACGTCAACGTCGACGCGGTGCCGACGTGCACGTCGCCCGACACCAGGATCAGGTGCTGGCGCGGGTGGCGACGGCGGTGGTCGTACAGCCGGTGGACCAGCCGGTCGCGCTCGGCCTTCGCCTTCGGGTGGGACCACCGGTCATGGATCGCGCTGCCCTCGACCGCGAACCGCGCGGCCTGCTCGACCAGCCACTCCGGCGCGTGGAGCAGCGGCACGGAGAGTCCGAGGAGGAGCACGGGGTGCTCCGCGTGGTCGGCGAGGAACGCGTCGAGCGCGGCCCACTGCCGATCGAGGAACCGGATCGCGTCGTCGGTGGCGCGCCGGTCCGACCGCAGGTCGAGGATCAGCCCGGCGACGGGCCCGCGGACGAACCGGGTCGGGAACACGTCCGGGCGCGGCGCGCGGGCCGGGTGGGCCCGGAGCCCCTGGTAGTCGTGGAACGCGTCGAGGGCGCCCTGGCGCAGCGCCTCCCACCGCGGGGTCGCGTGGGCCACGTCCGAGCCGAAGTTGTCGCGCAGCTCGTGGTCGTCGAGGGTGCACACCGTGGCGAACCGCGACTGGAGCCGCGCAAACCCGTCGACCTTCCAGAACGCGCGGTACCGGTGCTGGAGCAGGGCGCGGACCTCGGCGCGGCTGCAGTCCAGGATCGACTCGCGGTCCGGCGGGCCGACCACCCGGAAGTGGCCGCGGTCGTACAGGGACAGCGGGCCGGGGAGGTCCGCGTACACCTGATCGCCGAGGAACAGCACCTGGCGGACCCGCTGGGCGTCGAACGCCTCGTCCAGCCGGTCGAGCAGCGCGAGCGACGCCGGCGCCACCCGGCCGCCGCGATCGAACGGCTGGTGACAGCTCACGACCCCGATCGCCACCTCGTCGGGCGCGTCGTCGAGGTCGCGCGGCGCGGTGACGAACCGCCCCCCGCCGATCCGGACGTCGCCCCGGTGGACCTCGAACGTGTACGCGGTGTCCGGTGCCAGGTCCGCGGGGCGCCTACCCGGGCCGATGTCGTCGGCGTCGACGTCGTCGGGCACGGTGACCGCGACGGTGCCGTCGAATGCGGGGTCCCCGTCGACCACGAACCGAAACCTGCGCGGACCGCCAGGGCTGGTGCCGGGGCTGCGGACAGCGCCGGTGACGGTGATGGTGTGCGGGCCGGGGGCGTCGGTCCGCAGCCACAGGCGGACCGATCGGTGGTCGACCGGCCCGACGGCGACGAGGCGGATCGCGGCGTCGTCGAACATCCGGTGGGCGCGGACCCGGGCGAGGCGCCGGCGCACGAGAGCGGCGACCGCGAGCGAGCCGGCGACCAGGCCGGCGACGGTGAGGGAGCGGGGTGGGCGAGGCGGAATGGGAGCACCTGGAGCGCTCGCTCGTATCCCGCTGTGACGGACGCCGATCTGTCCAGGACTCCCGATCGTGGAGGGCGTGATGGATCGGGCGACTCGGAAGGCGGCGCTGGGGGCGCGGCGGCGGATCCTGCTGGTCGAGGCAGGCGTGAACCCGCAGCTGATCGAGGCGATCTGGGGCGAGCCTCCGGACGTGGTCCGAGCGCTGCTCGACGACGACCTCCGGGACGTGGAGTGGGTCGATCACGGAGCGGCCGCCGAGCCCGGGCTGGTGCCGCTGTGCTCGGTGTTGGGGTTCCAGGCCTGCGTGGTGGCGACCGGCGGGCGCCTGTTGTTCCTCGAGTACCCAGACCCTCCGCTGGTGATCCACGAGGTGTGGGTCTGGGCCGAGATCCTCGGGCACCGACTGTGCACGGCGGTCGAGGACGAGCGCGTGGGGCCGATCCCGCCCCCGATCGGCGGGGCGGACGGGCGGGTCGACCTGGCTCGGCTGCTCGCCGTCACCGGCCGGCTCGGGTGCCCGGCGCTGCCGCGGTGGGTCGGCGCCGTGGTCGGGAACGCCCGCGCGGGGCGCGGCGTGTTCGCGTTCGGACCGGCGGTCGAGGCGGCGGTGGGGATCGGGCGCGGGTGACCACGGAGCGCGCTCGCTGGCTGGCTAGCCCGTGCCGGTCGGTCGCGGACCAGGCGGGTCGACGGGTTCGGCGACCTCGGCGACCTCGGCGACGCAGCCCGCGAGCCAGTCCGCAACCGCTGTCACCCGCCGGACCCGCTGGCTGTCCCGGTGGACCACCAGCCACAGCTCGTGCGCCGCGACCGGTGGTCCGAGCTGGGGGATCGGCCCGAGGCGGTGGGCGAGGGGGACCGACAGCAGCGCGACCCCGAGCCCGGCTGCGGCCGCCTGGGCGAGGGTCGCCGACGACGAGGCCCGCAGCACGGTGCGCCGGTTCGGGACGTGGTGGGCGAGCCACCGGCGCTCGAGCGACAGCGCGAGGGCGTCGTCCGGTTCGAGCC
>JBEBJW010000925.1:0-3664 GCA_040079715.1 Myxococcota bacterium
CACGATACGCATATAAGCCCGCCTGGCGACTTCGAGAAGTCAACAAGCGTGGAAGCCGGACGCAATTGAGGCAAACACCCGCTATCGCGGCCCCCGATCACCAGCGTTGCATTCCGGCATCAGCGTGTGGCCAGCAAGGCATGAATCAGAATTGCAGCGGCGGCGGATACGTTGAGCGACTGGACGCGGCCACTACCGCCGAGCGCGACGACCGACGCACACGCGGCGAGCGTCGCGGGCGGCGCATACACCCCGGGGGAGAACACCCGCCGCCCGACCCGCTCGGTGACGGTCCAGCTCGGACCGGCGGCCTTGACCCGCCGGGTCAGGCCGGCGTCCCCCGGCGGCACGAGCCCCCAGTCCAGCGGGACCAGCAGCGCCGTGCCGTCGTTCTCGTCGATCACGGTCCGGGCGGCGACGGCGAACCGGACGGTGCGGGTGTGGGTCGGCATCGCGCCCCGCTATCGGCCCGCGACCCCGCGGGCCAGCGGTTCACCGGCAGTCGGACGCGGGCTCGGAGTCGATCTCGTGGACCCGCCCGTCGCGCAGATCGACCGACGCGCACGCTCCGAGCTCGAGCGGCCCGTCGAGCTCGTCGAGCTCGACCGCGCCGTCGGCGGTCACGGTCCGCCCGCCGATCGTCCAGTCACCGGCGATCCCGGCCGGACGGGCGGTGATCCGGCCGATGAACCGGTCGCGGTCCCGGTCGCCGTCGTCGCTCCCGTGGCGGGCCTCGGCCCCCACCGTCGTCGCCCACAGCGCCAGCAGCGCCGCCCTCACCGGGACACCGACCGGCGGCGGACTGCACCCGCCGCCCCGAGCCCGAGCGCGAGCCAGCCGGCACCCGGGACGGTCGCGCATCCGGAGCTGTCTCCCGAGGACGACGAGGCGCCGTCGTCGTCGCAGGTGACCACCCCGGGGTCGCTGTCGTCCTCGACGCACGCGCCGGCGTCGCCGTCGGCGCGGGTGCAGTCGTCGCCGATCGCGAGCCCGTCGCACGCGGCCTCGTCTCCGTCCCGGGCGAACGCCGGGAGCGCCCCCGCGGCGCCCGCCATCCACAGCACTCCGTACATCGTGCCTCCTGTCGATGTGTACCCCGCCAACATCGCTCCGCCTGCCTGGAGCGCGTGTTTGCGTATCCCACCCGGATACGGACTCGCGCAGGATCCCGGAGCGATGCGGCGGACGCGCGACGTCCGATCCGCGTCCGATGGCGTTCCCGACCCGAGCGCGTACAGTTCCGGGGTGAGGAGGGACTGATGGGCACGATCGGATGGATGGCGTTCCTGGCTGCGAACCCGGCGTCGGCGAAGGACGAGTTCGACCCGAGCTCGGTGAAGTCGGCCGCGATCATCGGGTTCGGCGGGACGATCGAGATCGAGGCGACCGAGACCAAGAGCGGGATCGGGGTCGTGGACACCGTCAACCAGATCAAGCAGGTCAGCGAGACGATCGACGGGCTCCAGAGCGGCGCCGCCAAGGCCGGCGCGGTCGACGACACCGTCCGGGCGTACACCACCATCGAGACCGGGCTCGAGTCCGGGTTCGGCTGGACGGTCCCGTCGAACGAGGAGCTCGCCGCGACCCCGGCGTACCAGCAGGTCGCGGCCGGGTACACCGGGCAGTCGAAGCTCGCGCAGATGGCGGCCGGGTGGGGTGCCGGGATGTGCCCGCCGGGGATCGTGCACTGGGCCTCGATCAGCCGGATGAAGCAGCCCGAGCGCGACGCGCTGATCGACGCCCTCGGGGTCGACGCCGTGCTGGTCGCGCAGCTCACCGTCACCGGCCACGATCAGGGCGTGTCGGTCGGCGGGATCGGCACCTCGCGGGTCAAGCCGCAGGCGTCGGTTCGGCTGTCGCTGTACCAGAAGGGCGAGAAGAAGGCGGTGTGGACCGGGTTCGCGACCGGACCGAAGGTGGACGAGGCGATCAAGGCCGACTTCGGCAGCGCCGCCGACCCGTCGGACGCGATCGTCGAGGCGATCCACCTCGGGATCGACAAGCTCACCGAGAAGTACACCGGGGCGTGAGCCGACGCCGGCGGGCGAGCGGCGCCGCGATCAGCGCCGCGACCCACGCGACCCGCCCGGTGCCTCCGACCGACGCGCAGGTCCAGCCGTAGTCGGGCGACGGGGGTGCTCCCGTCGCGCCGCCCGACGACGCGTCGGTGCCCGTCGGGTCGCCCTCGCCCGGAGGATCGCCCGGATCCGGCGGACCGCCGGGGTCGCCGGGATCCGCCGGGGTGTCGAGGCCGTCGCAGTCCTGGTCGACCGCGTCGTCCGGGACGTCGTCGGCGCCCGGGTGGACGGCCCCGTCGCGGTCGTCGCAGTCGGTGCCGTCGGTGACCCGGTCCGCGGCCGCGCACCCGACGAGCGCGTCGCCGCCGAACCCGTCGCCGTCGCGGTCCTGGTGCCACACCGCTGGGGCCCGGTCGTCCGCGTCGTCGCAGTCGAGGCCGTTCGCGACCCACCCGCGGTCCGGCGCGCAGGCGTCGAGCGCGACGTCGGGGTCGCCGAGCCCGTCGCCGTCGCCGTCCGCGTACCAGGTCGCGATCGCGCAGTCCGTCTCGCACACGTACCGGAGCCAGGCCTCGCACGGCAGGTCGTTCCAGGCGCCGTCCTCGGTGCAGTCGGCGCAGTCCTCGACCCCGCCGTAGTCGTCCGGCTGCCACTCGTCCCAGTTCGACCCGCCGACCGGGCTGCCGTCGACCCACGCCCAGTCGCCCTCGTCGTCCCGATCGGAGTACCCGAGCCAGAACAACGCGTCGTACGGGTCGACCACCGCGAACAGCTCGGCCTGCTCGACGTCGGTGCTCGGGGTGGCGAGGGTCCACCCGAGCGCGTCGCACGCGGCGGCGGCGGCGACCCACGCGGCCGGGTCGAGCTCCGCGAGGTACACCCGCCCGGTCGCGACCACCACCGGCTCGCCGCACGCGTCCTCGTCGATCGCCCCGTCGCAGTCGTCGTCGACCCCGTTGCACCCCTCGGACCGCCCGGGCGCGACCCGCTCGCTGCCGTCGTCGCAGTCGGTCGGCGGGAGCAGGCCCTGCGCGGACTCGCACCCGACGTACAGCGCGGCGTCGCGGGCGGAGCCTCCGCCGTCGAGGTCGAGGTCCGCCGCGGCGAGGACCGGCCCCTCGTCCACCGCGCCGTCGCCGTCGTCGTCGACGCCGTCGCATCGCTCGACCCCGGCGGAGGCAGAGGACATGGCGGTCGCGGGGGCGAGCCAGAACCACGGCATCGGCGATCGATACCACACCGGGGCGCCGATCCGCGCGGACGGCGGTTCCCGGTCGGTCTCCACGGGCGCGCGGTCGCCTCGGTTCGGGGGTCCGGTTACGCCTCGTTCGTCGACCGCGGCTGCTGATCCCCGGTCCACCTCCAGCGCTCCCGCCGGTTTCGTACCCGGGCGGGAGCGGAGCACTGTCGTGTCCAGACCCGATGATCAGCGTGTGTTCCGGGCCCTCGCCCGGCGAGGCCTCACCGTCCGCCGCGACGGCCCGGCCGTGGCGGTCTCCGTCGCCAGCGACCCGAACGCAGCCCCGACCGAGATCCTCCTCCCGGCGTCGCTCCGGCTCGAGGAGAAGGCGGTGCGCCAGCTGGCGGACCTCGCCTCGGTCCACCACCCCGCCGGAGGCCCCGCCGGCGGGCGTCCGTGCCGGGTC
>JBEBJW010000926.1:0-3649 GCA_040079715.1 Myxococcota bacterium
CCCCGCGGTACCTGTTGACCGTCCGGAACCGCGGGTTCCGCCTGGTGGTCGACGGGGCCCGGTCGACCTGGTCGATCGCGACGCTGGTCCAGGTCGCGGCACCCGTGCCGACCGAGTGGCCCGAGGGGGGCGCCGACGACGATCCGCACGGCGAGCCCCATCGCGGGCCCCACCCTGCGGCTGAGGCCCTCGCGGCGCTCCAGGCGGCGCTCGAGCAGGGGGCGGCCAGCGTCGGCGGGATCCCGACGGGCGACGGTTGGCTCCACCTGTTCGCCGACCACGCCGCGGCGATCGGGTGGGCCGAGCAGGCGTCGTCGATCGGGGATCGCCCGCTGGCGATCGCGGTCCACCGCGGCCGGGTGCTGTGGTGGACCCACCCGACCACCGGTCGGACACACTGCGCCGGGCCCGCCGTGTCTCAGCTCGCCGATCAGCTCGCCCGCACCGCGGTCGGCACGATCTCGGTCGACGGGGACCGCGCGACCGCCACGGTCGGCGCGATGGTCGGGCGCGCGGACGAGCTCGCCCGGGTGCTCGCCGCCCTCGACGCCGCGCCGATCGCGACCCTGACCGGCACCGGCGGGATCGGCAAGACCCGGATCGCCCACCAGCTCGTCGGGCGGTGGCCGGGCGCCATCGCGTGGTGCGACCTGACCCACGCCGCGGCCGACGCCGACCTCGTGCGGGTGGTCGCCGGGGCGATCGGGACCACCGCGAGCGCCGACGCCGTCCGCAACGCGCTCGCCGGGCGGACCGGGCTGCTGGTCGTGCTCGACGCGTTCGAGTCGGTGCTGGACGAGGCCGCGCGGGTCGGCGGGTGGGCCGCCGGGTCGCCCGGGGTGCGGTTCCTGGTGACCAGCCGCGCGCCGCTCGGGGTCCCCGGCGAGTCGGTGATCCCGATCGGTCCCCTGTCCGACGCCGAGGTCCACGCGCTGCTCGCCGACCGGGCGAACGCCCGCGGCGTGTCCCCCGGCGGGGCGGACCGGCTGGCGGACGAGGTCGGCGGGGTCCCGCTCGCGGTCGAGCTCGCGGTCGGGCGGATCGGCCTCGACGGCGGGTCACCGGTCCCCGTGTCGGACCGGTCGGTGTTCCCGCCCGGGGCTCCCGCCGACGACGACGGCCCGATCCGGGCAGCGCTGGACGCGACCTGGGCGCTGCTCGACGACGACGCGCGGACGCTGTTCGCCGAGCTGTCGGTGTTCGAGGGCGGGTTCACCGCACCGGCGGTCGAGGCCGTCGGATCGGGGCGGAGCCGGTCGACCGACGTGCTGATGGCGCTGATCGACCGGTCGCTGGTGGCGATCCGCGGAGACCGGCTGGTGCTGCTCGACCCGGTCCGGGCCTACGCGAAGGCCCGGCTGGACCCCGAGGCGGCGCGTCGGGTGTCGATCCGGCACGGCGGGTGGTGCGCGCGGCTGGGTCGGAGGCTGTCCGAGCGGGCGAATGCCGGGGTCGGCGAGCTCGTCGCCGAATACGACAACCTGGTGGCGGCCCACCGCGCCGCGATGGCCCGTGGCGAGCGCGAGGTGGCGATCGACACCGCCCGCGGGCTGACCGCGGTGCTCCGGGTCCGGGGGCCGTTCGACGTGGCGGTCACGCTGCTCCGCGACCTGCTCCTGGCCGTGCCGAACGATGCGACCGGAGAACCGCCCCGCGTCTCCGCCCGGCCGCCCACCGACGAGCTGTCGGTCGCGCGGGCGTTGTCCGACGCGCTGCGGGCCGCGTGGCGGATCGACGAGGGACGAGCGCTGTGCGCCGCATGGATCCCGCGGGCCCGCGCTGCGGGCGACCGCCGGAACCTGTCGAGCCTGCTCGGGGATCTGGCGCAGCTCGAGGGCCAGGCGGGCGCGTTCGAGGCCGCGCGGACGCACATGGAGGAGGCGATCGCGATCAGCCGCGCCGACGGGCTGGCCGCGCTCGCGCCGCAGCTCAACGGCTACGCGATGCTCCACGTGTGGCTCGGCGACGACACCGCCGCCGAAGCGCTGTTCCGGGAGGCGGGGACCCACGATCCGGACGATCCGGTGATCCTCGGGAACCTCGGGGCGGTGCTCGCCGATCGAGGCAAGTTCGCCGAGTCGGAAGACTGCTGCGTGGTGGCGCTCGAGTGGGCCCAGCAGGACGGCGACCTGCGGATGGAGGCGTACGTCCGGGCGACCCTCGGGCTGGTGGCCGGGTACCGGGGCGATCTCCGCGAGAGCCTCGACCTCGCCCATCGGGCCCGCGAGCTGCACCGCCGCGTCGGCAACACCCGATCCGAGGCGATGATGCTCGACCGGGCGTCGGAGGCGTTGGTGGGCCTCGGCCGCCCGGAGGAGGCGGTGGCCCACAGCGAGCGGGCGCTCGAGATGCTGCTCGGGCTCGGCGCCCAGATCAACGCGGTCCACGCCCGGTTGAACCTGGCGGTGGCGATCGCCGAGCTCGGCCGGTTGCCGGAGGCGCTCGCCACCTTCGCCGAGACGGCCCGGCTGTCCGGCCTCCTCGGCGACCGGTTTCGGCAGGCGTGGGCCCTGGCCGAAGCGGCGATCCGGTCCCACCCCGATCCGGCGGCGCGCGGGCTGGCCGAGCAGGCGCTGGACCTGGTGCCGGGGTTCGACCAACCCGACTTCGCCCGACGGGACGTCGCGCGGATGGTCTGGTGGGCCCTCGGGGTCACCTCCGCCGACCCGCTGCGGGCGATCGAGGCGTTCGACCGTGGGATCGCGGTGTTCGGGGACTGCGAGCCGCACCGGGTCGCGATCCTGATCTGCGAGCGGGCCGCGGTCCGGCACGGCCTCGGCCACGTCGACGAGGCCCGGACGGCGCTGGACACCGTGCGCGCCGCCCCGCGGCACGCGGCCCTCGATCGGGCGATCGCCCGGCTCGAGCGGCTGGTGGCGGGATCGGCGCGCGACCCGCTCACCGGGTCGACCGATCCGGCGCGGTGACGGTCACCCGATGAACCCCAGCCGGGTACGCGACCGCGAGCCCGGTCTCGGCCCGCCCGTTGCTGCACCGGTACGGCGGGCACGGCGTCGTCGGGATGTCCGCCAGCGTGACGCCCCGCGCCGGACCCGCGACCGGGACCGCGAGCCCCGTCTCGGCCCGGCCGTTGGTGCACCGGTACGGCGGGCACGGCGTCGGCGGGATGTTCGCGAGGGTGACGCCCCGGGCCGGACCCGCGACCGGCACCGACAGCCCGGTGATCAAGGTGCCGTTCAGGCACATCCACGGCAGACACGGCGTCGCTGGGCCGGTCGCCAGCGTGACGCCGCGGGCCGGCCCGGTCACCGGGACGACGAGCCCGGAGCGGGCGGTGCCGTTCTGGCAGATCCAGAACGGACAGATGATGCCTCCGAGATCGACGCGTGCGGTACCGACGACCGGCACCGACAGCCCGGTGGCCGAGGTGCCGTTCTCACAGATCCACGGCGGGCACGACGAGGGGTTCCCGAGCGTGACGCCCCGCGCCGGCCCGACCGCCGGCACCGCCAGTCCGGTGGGCGAGGTGCCGTTGGTGCCGCAGGACCACAACCCACACGGGCCGTTCACCCCGGTGCGGCGCCCCGGATCGACCGACAGCGCGACCGCGAGGCCGGTCAGCGACGTGCCGTTGCTGCCGCAGTGCCAGAACCCACACCCGCCGAGCTCGACCCGCGCCGGCCCGACC
>JBEBJW010000927.1:0-3646 GCA_040079715.1 Myxococcota bacterium
GTCGACCGGCAGGTACAGGCACCGCCCCTGCCGCCGGACCACGGCCCGGAGCAGGATCTGGCTCTTCAGCGCGGACCCGGCCCCGAGCTCGACCACGTGCGTCGAAGCCCCCGAGGATCGGATCGCCGACCCACAGGTCGCCGTACTGCAACGCGCCGACGACGAGCGTCGCCTCGGCCTCGACCGACGGCGGGCTCGCGGCGGAGGCGACGGCAAACCAGAGCACCACCGGAGTCTACAGGGGCACGACGCCGACGCCGAAGATGCACATCTCGTCGAGCGTGCCCTCGCCGAGCGTGACGTCCACCGGCTGATCGAGGCCGCCTTCGGACAGGGCGACCTGGGTGCCCGGGTGGGACAGCGTGTTGTCGTAGGTGCACTGCAGGACCAGCGTGTCGCCGTCGTTCACGATCGGCGCGCGCCCGCCGTCCAGATCGTAGGTGTAGAGCAGCTGCCAGTCGAAGTCCCAGCGGGGGGTGTCGAGCAGGCAGACGTCCGCGCCGTTCGCGGGCTCGATCCACACCCGCATCCGCGACCCCACCCGGTGCATGTGGTTCGCGACCATGAACACGCCGTAGCTTCCGCCGCCCTCGTCGATCAGGTACCGCATGGTCTCGGTGTGACCGCCGGCGTCTGCCGGGATCCGGAACTCGGGCGATCCGCGGTCGCCAGGCCCCGGATCCAGCCCCTGATCGGCGTTCGCGGCGTTGCCGTACAGCATGACGTACCGAGTTCCGGCCGGACGTGCTGGTGGTCGACATCAGCATGCCGGAGGAGGACGGCTACGGCCTGATCCGCCGGGTGCGCGGATTGTCCGCAGCCGCGGGTGGAGGCACGCCCGCGATCTCGTTGACCGCGCACGCCCGCGAGGAGGATCGGGCGCGGGCGCTGGCGGCGGGGTTCCAGGCGCACCTGCCGAAGCCCGTCGACCTGCCCGTGCTGATCTCGGCGATCCGGGCGCAGATCGCGCCGTGATCGGACCGCCGTCCGACACGGCGGATCGTCCCAGGAGGTCCGCAGTTAGTTCGGGTCATGCCGTTGGTCAGCCCCAGGGGTGGGTCGATGAACGAGTTCGACGACTTCGATGCGTTCGAGGGGCCGCCGCCACGCGAGTGGTGGCTCGATGCGATCGGCCTGGCCTGGCTGATGGTGGTCGGTCCGCTGTGCGCGTTGGGCTGGGCCATCCGGGCCCTCGCCCCGCACGACTGGTGGGTGCCGGGCGGCCTCGTCGGGCCGTCGCTCGCGGTGGGCGTCGTCGGAACGCTCCCGCTGCTCGTCGCGCTGTTCCGCACCCGGAGCGACGTCACGCCGGTGGCGAAGGGCTTCCTGATCCTCCCGGTGTTCGCAGCGTTCGGGGCGCACTTCGCGCTGCTGGTCGCCAACGCGGTGCTCGACGGGTCGCCCCCCACCGAGCGCCTGGTGGTGGTGGAGGGCCGGTCGCCCTCGTCCTCTCACGCACGCACCTGGCTGGCGCTCGGCCCGAAGTACTCGGAGTGGAGCCAGATCCCGGTGTCCCAGGACGTCTGGCGGGCCGATCCCCAGCAGGTGAGGGTCGTGACCCACGACGGCTTCCTCGGGTACGAGTGGATCGCGGCGATCGAACCCGTCCGCTGACGCCGACGTGTAGAATGCGGAGCCCCCGGAGCGTCGAACGATGCGCGTCCTCCTCGCGTGGCTCGGTGTCTGGACCGCCGACACGGCCCGCGCCGCCTGCCCCACGTCGAGCCCCGACCGCACCGTCTGCCCGGGCGGCGCCTGCGACTACACCACCATCGCCGCCGCCGTCTCCGCCGCGAACAACGACGACGTCGTCTGCGTCGATCCCGGCGTCTACAACACCCAGATCGTCGCGAACAACAAGCACGTCCGGGTCGAGAGCAGCGGTCCCGGCGTGGTCGTCAACGGTGGGTCCGGCGGCGAGATCGTCCGCATCGAGAACAACGCCGACCTCGAGCTCGTCGGCATCGACATCGACGGCAACAACCAGCGCCGCTGCATCTTCGTCACCGGCGTCCAGAGCTCGCTGGTCCTCGAAGGCAGCGACGTCTCCGACTGCATCCAGGGCACGGACGGCGCCGGCATCTTCCTGGGCTCGCAGACCTTCGCCCGCATCGAGGACAGCACGTTCTCCGACAACGGCTCCGGCGGGAACAGCGGCGGCGCCGTCTTCGCCACCGGCGCGACCTCGCTCGACGTCCTCCGCACCACCTTCGAGGGCGGGCGCTCCGGCACCGCGGGCGCGATCCGCCTCCAATCGACGCCGGCGACCCTCGACGACGTCACCTTCGACGACAACGAAGCCAGCGCGGGCAACGGCGGCTCGGTGTTCTCCGACGGCAGCGGCGCGCTCACCGTCCTCGGCGGCTCGTTCGCCCGCGGCTTCTCGTCGAACGACGGCGGCTGCCTCGCCGTCGGCGGCTCGGTCACCCTCGAGGTCGTCGGCACCGTGTTCGATGGGGGGACAGGTAGGGGAGCACGGTGACGCCCGCGCACCGGCGCCGAGGGGTCATGCGCGCGGGTCGGCTCCGTCGAGCGGGGTCAGATCCCAGGCCGCCGTGCGTCCGTCCTGCGTCGTGGCGACCACCCCGCGCGAGCCGCGACAGGCAGCGATCGAGAACGTCAGATCCGGCAGACCCCGGAGCTGCGCCAGCGGGTTCCCGGTGGCCGCGTCGCGCACCCGGACCTCGCCGGTCTTTTCCCCATGAACGAGCCAGCGCCCCACCAACACTCGGCCGTAGCTTCGAACCGGACAGATCCACGACGCGCTCGACCCGTCGGCCCGGTACAGCGTGGCGGGTCCGCCGTCGTGTGCCAGCACCAGCACCGCGTCGCCGTCGGGACCGAACACCGGGGCGTTGACCAGCGCGTCGGTGATCCGCTCGGGCTTCGCCATCCCCGGGATGCACCAGTACAGGCTGCCCTTCCCCCAGGCGATCGCCCGATCGCCGCCGCCGGCGATCCATGCGTACACGACTCCGTACGTCCCCGGAGAGGGCAGCTTCCACGCCTGGAGCTGCTTCCCGGAAGCGGTATCGTGGAGCCGGATCGTCCGTTCTCCGACGTACTGTCCGCCCGTCACGTACCGCGTGCCCTGCGCGTCGTAGTCCGCCTCGCGGATCGGCGGTGGCCGATCCGGTGCCCAGGCCCACGCCGTCGCGTCCCTGGCGACGACCCGGACCCCGAACGCGAGCTCGTCCGGACCCCGGAACACGAGCGTCGCCGGGTGTCCGCCGAGGAACTCTCCGTGGACCTCGTCGAACGCGATCCCCCCGGTGCGTGCATCGAAGATCCGGAGCCGCTGATCCCGGTGCAGGAACCCGATGCCGGGTCCGGTCGACACCGCGGCCCACCGCCCGTCCGACGACATCGCCACGTGCGAGCTCCGTCGCAGGCGCTCGCGTCCACGCATGGTCCCGGTCCAGAGCGGATCGATCTGCAGCATCGGGCCCACATGCCCGGGTTTCCGAGGCTCGTCCACGACAGGAGGGACCGCCTCGGAACCTGTGCCGGACCGCCACATCCCGTCACAACGTGAGGGGACAGGTAGGCCCACCTCCCCTGGACCACGGCATGGACCCGCATCCGCCCCGGGCAGTGCGGACACGCCATGGCGTCCACGCCGAACACGCGGAACAGAAGGTCCGCC
>JBEBJW010000928.1:0-3646 GCA_040079715.1 Myxococcota bacterium
GGCGTGGGCGTGGCGTGGGCGCTCGCGGCGGCGGTCAGCCTCGGTCGGCGTCGGCGACGGTGATCTGCCACATGAAGTCGCCCTCGGCCCCCGAGCACCGGAACCGGCCCTGGGTCGACCGGACCTCGATCTCCTTGTACCGGTGGTGGACCCCGTTCCACCGGACCCAGTAGCCCTCGAACAGCGACGGCACCGGGTCGATCGCGTCGAGGGTGATCGTCGCGTGCGGGTTCCACGGGTACACCCGGCTCGGCCGGTCCTCGACGCACCCGCCGGTCACCGTCTGGCCGTCGGGCTCGACGGTCCACACGCCGGCCGGTCCCACCACGAGGCCGATCGACAGCTCGGTCGGCAGCACCGCGACCACCAGCAGGTCGCCGACCCGCTCGACCAGCGTCCGGACCGGCCCGATCCGCTGGAGCTCCGCCACCAGATCCGCCGCCGGGCCGCGGACCACCGTGTGGAGCGCCCGCGCCCGCCGCTCGATCCCGAGCGACCGTGGATCGGTCACCGGCGCGAGCGTCCGGTCGGCCGCCACCCGGACCGCGGTCACGAGGTCCAGCCCGCCGAGCGCGTCGTCGTACCACCCGACCACCACCAGGCGCCGATCCCGACGGACCAGCACGTACCGGCCCGCGCCCGGATCCGACGACGCCCACGCCCCCGCGGTCGCGGCGAGCGCCTCCTGCCCGACCAGCAGGTCCGCCAGATCGAGGTCGTGCACGCCGAGTCGAGGCCGCGCGCCCCACCGTCGGTTGCCCGGGTGGAGCGACTTGCCGCCGGGGCTGGTCCCCATCCGGCTCCCTCCCACAGAATCTTTTCGCTCGGGTTGGTTCCGCGGTCCTGGCCGGTCCGGAGCGGTGCGTCATACCCCGAAACATCCGGTAACACACGGTAACGCCAGACCCGGCTACCAGGGACGCGGGAGGGAGGAACATGCGGCTGTCGATTCCGCTGTCGATCGCGGTCGGTGCCCTGGCGGCCGGTGGGCTGGCGGGGTGCGAGGCGCTTCCGCTGTCACCCACGACGCTCGACCCGTCCGAGGCCGAGCAGATCGCGCGCGACTGGCTCGCCGAGAACGACCTCCTCGGTGGGATCGAC
The DNA here is from genome assembly GCA_040079715.1 of Myxococcota bacterium. GTDB lineage: Bacteria > Myxococcota_A > UBA796 > UBA796 > JACKER01. The sequence continues at coordinate 1,102 of JBEBJW010000928.1, forward strand.
GCGCTCGGCCTGGTCCGGGTCGACCTCGACCCGCTCGGGATGGCCCACGTCCGGTTCCAGCAGACCGCGGGCGGCCTCGACGTGACCGGCGGCCAGATCGTGGTCCACCTGTACCCGTCCGGCGCCGTCGCCTCCGCCACCGACCGGGCGCTCCGCGACCTCGACCTCGATCTGGTGGCCTCGATCGACAAGTCCGAGGCGACGGACCTCGCCCGCGGCGACGCCCGGGCCCGGCTCGACCACTCCGAGCTCGGCGTCGTCACCGTCGACGGGCGCTCGCACCTCGGGTGGCGGGTCCAGCTCGTGCAGGCCGAGGGCGATCTGCCGTCGAAGCCGGTGGTGTGGATCGACGCGCACGACGGCGAGGAGCTGCTCCGGTTCGACGACCTCCACACCGCCCAGCGCCGGACCACCTACGACGCGAAGAACGCGACCGCGCTGCCCGGCAAGCTCGTCCGGGGCGAGTCCGCCGCCGCGACCGGCGACCGGTCGGTCGACGACGCCCACGATCACGCCGGGGTCGCCTACGCGTACTACGCGACCGAGCTCGGGCGCGACAGCTGGGACGGGGCCGGGGCGACGATCGTGTCGTCGGTCCACTACGGCGCCGCGTACGAGAGCGCGTACTGGGACGGCGCGCAGCTCGTGTACGGCGACGGCGGGACCTACACGAAGCCGCTGTCGCAGAGCCCCGAGGTCGTCGGGCACGAGTTCACCCACGCGGTGATCCAGTCGACCGCCGGGCTGATCTACACCGGGGAGTCCGGGGCGCTGAACGAGGCCACCGCCGACATCCTCGGCGCGACGATCGCGTCGTACGGGGAGGGGTGGAACGTCGATCAGGACACCTGGCGGTTCGGCGAGGACGTGGCGAAGCCGGTGCTCGGCGGCGCGATCCGGTACTTCGACGACCCGACCGCCGACGGCGCGTCGATCGGCGACTACGCGGACTACCGGCCCGGACTGGACGTGCACCACGCGTCCGGCGTCGGCAACCGCGCGTTCTACGAGATGGTCCAGGACCCCGCGCTGACGATCGACGAGGCGGCGGCGATCTGGTACCGGGCGCTCGCGTACTACATGACGCCGTCTACCACGTTCGTCGAGGCGCGCGACGCGACGATCGCGGCGGCGGGCGATCTCCACGGCCCCACCTCGGCCGAGGTCGAGGCGGTGTCGCGGGCGTGGGGCGCGGTCGGGGTGTCGACGTTCACCCCGTTCGCGACCGAGACGGACGTCCACGGCGACGTGGGCGGCGAGGTCCGGTTCTCGTTCGAGGCCCCCGCGGGGGCGGACGCGCTGCAGTTCGTCACCACCGGGACCGGCGACGTCGACCTGTACGTCCAGCGCGGCGTGCCCCCGACGGTCGAGGCGCACGACTGCGCGTCCGAGGGCCCGGGCAGCGACGAGCGGTGCGAGCTGCGGCCGGCGTCGGCGGGCACGTACCACGTGCTGCTCCACGGCTACGGCCCGTTCTCGAACGTGACGCTGACGGTGTCGGCGTCCGGGATCGACGGGACCCCCGAGGTGTGCGGGAACGGCGTCGACGACGACCTGAACGGCGAGGCCGACTGCGACGACGCCGCGTGCGACGCGGACCTCGCGTGTCCGGTCGCCGGCGAGGCCGGGAGCTGGACCCGGTTCGAGATCCCGACCCCCGAGGGCGCGACCGCGCTGACGTTCACGATCGCGGACGGCACCGGCGACGCCGACCTGTACGTCGAGCTCGACCGCAACCCGACCACCACCCGGTTCGACTGTCGGCCGCGGCTGAACGGCAACAGCGAGACCTGCGTGTTCGACCCGCCCGAGGCCGGCGGGGTGTACCACGTGGCGCTGTACGGGCGGACGCGGTTCTCCGGGGTCGCGCTGACCGCCAGCACCACGTTCGACGCGCCGGTGTCGTCCGGGAAGGCCGGCGACGAGCTGCGGTTCGCGTACGACACCCCGGTCGGCGCGTCGTCGATGACGTTCGCGCTCGGCGGGGGCACCGGCGACGCGGACCTGTATGTCCGGTTCGGGGCCGAGCCCACGACCGGCACCTACGACTGCGCCCCGCAGCTCGCCGGCAACACCGAGCGGTGCACGTTCGACCCGGCGCGGGCGGGCCGGTACTTCGTGCTGGTCCGCGGGCACAAGAAGTTCGACGACGTGGCGCTGACGGTGATCGGCCGGTAGCTCGAACGGGTCGGACCGCGCGTACGGTCGGGCGGCGGTGATGCTCGGCATGGAGTGTCCGTGTCTCGGCGGGCGGGGCAAGGTGTACCTGCTCCTCGGCGCCGACCTCGCTCCCTGACGGCGCCCAACGGCCGCACGACCACGACCCACGACCACGACCACGACCACGCCGGGGACGCGGCCGAGGAGGGCCGGGGACGAACCGTGCTCGCCAGCGGCGATGGCCGACGCCTTCGTCCGGAGCGAGCGCCACGACCGTCCTGCGGCAGCGGGAGGCGGCCCCCCGTGGCTCGGGGATGTTCGGCCGTCGATGCCGCCGAAGCGTCCGGCTCCCGCTCCCCCCAGGGTCGCCCCGGCACTCCTCCTT
>JBEBJW010000929.1:0-3645 GCA_040079715.1 Myxococcota bacterium
CACCGGCACCACCGGCGACACCGGCGCGCCGTACGAGCCGCGCCCGCTGGTCCTCACCGACACGGTGGTCACCGGCAACAGCGCCGACACGGGCGGCGGGATCCTGAGCTGGATCGCGCTCGAAGTCACCGGCGGCGAGATCTCCGACAACGTCGCCGTCACCAGCGGCGGCGGTCTGCGCGCGGTGAACGATCCGGTCACGCTCACCGGGGTCTCGGTCCTGCGCAACACAGCGGCGCTCGGCGGCGGGATCGCGCTCGCCACGGACGCCACCGTGGGCTCGGTGAGCTCGGACTGGGGCACGGGGGCCGACGACAACGCGCCGGAGGACGTGTGGACCGGCGAGGTCGCGGTCTCGGGGTACGGGGCCGACGCGACCTTCGACTGCGCCGCGGACGGCTGCGCGCCTTCACCCTGACGTCGCGCGGGTCAGCCCGATCCGCGCGTCAGGTGGTCCCGCGCGCGTCGGACCTCGGTCGACCAGGTTCGGACGCCGTCCCGCAGCACCAGGTCCCCATGGGTCGACGCGAGGACCGCCGGTGCGCGCTCCGGCTCGAGGTGGCACCACGCGACCTCGACCAACGCTGCGCCGGTGGGGTCCGTCTGGCCGACGAGCGCCCGCTCCGCCGCGTCGAGCGTGGCCCGCGCCTCGTCGCGCCGACCCGCGAGCGCGAGGAGCGTCCCGTGCAGCGCGCGACCGCGGACCTCGCCCCCGGTGAACCGGGCCCCGACCGCGGTCTCCCACGCCTCCCGGGCCGCGTCGATCGCCGCGGGGTGGCCCTGCGCGCGCGCGATCCACGCCCCGGTCCGCAAGGCGCCCGACAGCAGCGCGCCCATCCCGGCCGGGCGGAGGATCTCGGTGGCGGTGGCGAGCACCGACGCGGCCCGATCGAGCTCCTCGCGCGTGAGGTACGCGTCCGAGAGACGAGCTCGGATCACGCCCTCGGACACCCGGTGCCCGGTCGCGCGCGCCAGCTCCAGGCCCCGCTGCAGCAGGTCGATCGCCTCCTCGGTGCGACCGCAGGCGGCGAGGCACGCGGCGAGCCCCTCGCACGCGTCGACCTCGCTCCGTGGGTCACCGACGGCGCGGGCCAGGTGCACGGCCCGTTCGAGGTCGTCCCGCGCCTCCGCCCAGCGGCCCATGCACAGGGCGACCTCGCCGCGGTTGCACAGCGAGGCCAGCTCTCCGTTCACGAACCCGACCGCGCGGAACGTGCGCAGGGCGCGATCGAACGCGTCGTACGCCACCGCGTCGGGTCGGACCCACCCGAGCGCCAGGCCTGCGGCCTCGAACGCCTCCGCCTCCGCCGTCAGGTCGCCTGCCCGCCGCGCCAGGCGCCCCGCCTCGTCGGCCCAGGCCGCGCCGCGCTCCGGGTCGCCCACCGCGCTCGCGCAGCGCGACAACAGGCGCAGGGCGCTCCACTCGATCCGGCCGACGCCGAGCCGCCGGGCGAGCGCCAGCGCCTCGTGCGCCAGCGCCATCGCGCGCTGCGGGTCGCCCTGCCACAGGTACGCGCGCGCGAGCGACACCAGGGCGCGCGGGGCCGGGGCGGCGCCCGGGTCCGCGCGGACCACCGCGACGGTGCGCTCGAGCGACTGGACCGCCTCGGGCACGCGCCCGGTCATGAACAGCATCTCGCCCCGAATGAGGTCCACCTCGAGCCGCGCCATCGGGGTGGTCTCGCGGACCAGCGACTCCGCCAGCTCCAGCTCCGGGAACGCGCGCGGCTCGCCCGCCCGGAACCAGGCGCGGTGGGCGATCGCGATCCCCCGGTCCGCCGGTTCACCGCCCGGCAGCGCGATCGCCCGATCCAGCACCTCGAGGTGCGCGTCGACGCGACGGCCCGCGCGTCCCCCGACCGGCCGCATCGCGAGCGCCACGCGGAGCGCGAGGGCCCCGTCCACGGCGTCCTCCGCGAGCTCGAGCGCGCAGAACAGCGACGACACCAGCTCGACCAGCTCGTCCGACGCCCTCGGATCGGTCCACGCGGCCTCGGCGAGCGACTCTGCCCGCTCGACCGTGCGGTGGGCGTGGCGCTCCCGCACGGCCCGCGCCACGGACGGCGGCGTTCCGGCGCGGGCGAACGCCCGGATCGCCTCGAGCAACCAGAACCGTCCGGCCCCGGGCTCGCACTCGATCATCGACGCGGACACGAGCCGGTGGAGCACCTCGAGCGGGGAGCCGGGCGCTTCGCCGCACGCTGCCTCGGCGTCCGCGAGGCCGAACCGACCCGGGAACACCCACAAGCACTGCATCGTCGAGCGCTCGGCGTCCGACAGCAGCTCCCACGACCAGGCGATCGCCGCGCGGAGGGACAGGTGGCGGGCCGGTCGCCCCCGGTCGGTCCGCAACAGCTCGAGCTGCCGGTCCAGCGCCGCCTCGACCGTGTGGGGGCCGAGGGACCGGAGGAGCGGCGCGGCGAGCTCGATCGCCAGCGGGAGTCGGTCCAGCCGGTTCACGACCCGGACCCCTGCCGCACCGTCCAGCGGGTGGTTCGCGCGGGCGGTCAGCAGGGCGACGGCCTCCTCCACGCTCAGCGGTCCGAGGGGGACGACCGCCTCCCCAGGCAGCCCGAGCGCCTCCCGCGACGTCACCAGCCAGCGCACGGACGGCGCCAGGGCCACCCACGCCTCGAGGCACCGGGACACCGCGGCCGCGGCCTGCTCGGCGTTGTCGATCACCCACAGCTCGGCCCCCGCGGCGTCGATCGCGCGGCCCAGCCGATCGATCGCCTGGTCCCCGACCGGGACGCGCAGCGCGGCGCCGACGCAGTGCAGCACCCGCGCCAGCTCGCGCGCCTCCGTCACGTCGACCCACACCGCCGCGGTCCCGGGCGCCGAGGCCGACGCCACCGCGTGCGCGAGGCGGGTCTTGCCCACCCCCGGCGGGCCGCGGACCGTCACGACCCGGGCGCCGCCCGCCCACGCAGCCCGCACCGCGTCCAGCTCCGGAACCCGCCCGACCAGCGGCGTGGCGTGCACCGGAACGCGGTGCATCGGGTCGGCGTCGAGCGTCACCACCAGCTTCAGGCCGTCACCGTGGACCGTGAGCAGGTGGCGCGGGCGCGACGGATCGGCCTCGATCTTCTTCCGGACGCGCTCCACCGTGGTGTACAGCGCCGAGCCCGACGCGTGGCCCCAGAGATCCGCCACGATCCGGCTCCGGTCGAGCACCGCTCCGGGCCGGTCGGCGAGCAGCGCCAGGAGCTGGGTCTCCCGCGGGGTCAGCCGCACGGTGCGATCGACCAGCTCGACCGTCTGGGCGTCGAGGTCCACCACGCGATCGCTCAACCGAAGCCGTCGGCTCACGTCGCTCTCCCCGGGGCGGGTCCGCCCGGCACGCAGATGATGCGCGGCAATGTGCTCCGCCGTCGGTGCGAACGTGAACGCGTCCGAGCTGCCGATGGATCCGCCGACGCCGGCCGGGTCCGACGGCTCGTGGCGGACCGGGTGGAGGCCGAGGGCCGTCCGATCCTGCGGATCGACTGAGGGGATCCACGCGTCGTGCGGGCGCGCGGAGCTCCGGGTGGCGTCCCGTCGCAGGCGGCTGCCGCAGGACTGGGCTGCGGGGTCGGGGACTGGAGGATCGAACGCGGCTGCTGCTGCCGCAGGACTCGGGCGGGGCGCGGAGACAGGACGGGGCGC
>JBEBJW010000930.1:0-3644 GCA_040079715.1 Myxococcota bacterium
TTCGGCGAGCCGCTGCCCGCGTCCCGGCGGTGGTGCGACGCGCTGGTGGTCCGGCGGTTCCCGGTCACCAACCGCGACTATCTCGCGTTCCTCGACGCAGACCCCGCTCACGCCGCGTTCGTCCCCCGCGACCGGAGCGACACGCTCGGCGCGGCCGGCCCGCCGCTGATGGAGCGCGGGCCGGACGGCCGGTTCGCCCTGCGCCCGGACGAGGAGGGCGACCTGTGGCTCCCCGACTGGCCGGTGTTGATGGTCGATCTGCCCGCGGCGGCGGCGTTCGCCCGGTGGCGGGCCGCGGTCGACGGCCTGCCGTGGCGGCTGCCGGACGAGCTCGAGTGGGAGAAGGCCGCCCGCGGGGTCGACGGCCGCGCGTTCCCGTGGGGCGACTGGCTCGATCCCACCTGGGCCCGCCACCTCCGGAGCGTGCCCGGCCGCAAGATGCCGGTCGCGGTCACCGACTACCCGATCGACCGCTCGGTGTACGGGGTGCGGTGCGTCGCCGGCACGGTCCAGGAGTGGACCTCGTCCACGTTCCGGACCGACGGCCCGATCAGCCCGGACGGCAAGGTGGTCCCCGAGCTCCTCGGCGCGGAGATCCCGCTCGACCCCGACCACCTCCGGACGGTCCGCGGCGGCCACTGGTACGGCCCGCCCGCCCTGTGCCGGTGCGCGTCGCGCCTGGCGACCGAGCCGGCGAACCGCGCGTTCCACCTCGGGTTCCGCCTCGTACGTTCCTATTCGGAGCCGACCACGGAACCGTGAGTAATAGTGGCCGGTCGCGGGGGTGGCGGATGTGGTTCGTGGCGTGGTGGGTGGGGTGCGCGGGTCCGTCGGACGGAGGCCCGGACGCGAGCGACGACGGGTCCTCCGCCGATGCGGACGCCGACACGGACGCGGACGCCGACAGCGACAGCGACGCGGACACCGACACCGACGCGGACTCCGACGCGGACACCGACGCCGACGCCGATCCGACCGCGCTGTGCCCGGAGCTCCCGCCGGTCGACACCGATTGCACCAAGGCCGAGGTCGTGTGCGTCGGGTCCGAGGTCGACACGTTGGCCGCCGCGGCCCGCCAGGTCGGTCCGGGGTCCACCGTAGTGGTCGCGCCCGGGCGGTACGACGGCGTGGAGATCGACGTCTCCGGCACCGAGGCCGCGCCGATCGTGTGGTACGCGGACGGTGCGGTGGAGCTCGACCAGCCCGGTCCGACCGGCGACGGGATCCGCCTCACCGACGCGAGCTGGGTCACGATCCGCGGGTTCACGATCACCGACCCGCCCGAGCGGTGCATCGCCGCCCGCGACGCGCGTCCGACCGATCCGATGGTCGGGCTGGTGATCGCCGAGGTCACCTGCGAGCGGTCCGGGGTCGAGGGGTTCTACCTGTCCGAGGTGTCCGACTCGGTGATCCGGCGGAACACGATCACCACCACCGGGACCTCCGGCAGCAGCCGGAGCCACGGGATCTACCTCGCGAACGCGGGCTCGGACGGCACCACCCTCGACTGCAACACGATCTCCGGCGCGACCACCGCCGAGTCGAACGGGATCCACTTCAACGGCGACGCGTCGGTCGGCGGAGACGGCGTGATCTCCGGGTTGACCGTCGCGGGCAACGTGGTGTTCGGCAACCTCCAGAACGGGTTCAACCTCGACGGCGTCCAGGACAGCCTGTTCATCGGGAACCTGGTGTACGACAACGGCCAGCACGCGCTCCGGGCGTACCGGATCGACGGGGCCCAGGGCCCGCGCGGGTTGGTGGTGATCGCGAACACGCTGATCGGCGACGCCGCGTTCAAGACGTCCGAAGACGGCGGTGATCACGTGGTGTTCGACAACGTGCTCGTCGCGACCAGCGGCGAGGAGGGCGCGATCTCGATCGACTCGGCGTCGACGTTCCAAAGCGCGTCGAACCTGATCGTCGGCCGGATCACCCCGGACGATCAGCGCACGTTCCTGACCCTGGCCGAGTGGCAGGACGCCGGGTACGACGCGGGCTCGGTCACCGCCCCGGTCGGGACCCTGTTCGACGCGGACTACACGCCGGCCGCGGGCTCGATCGGGATCGACGCCGGCATCCCGAGCTTCGCCGGCCACGACGCGCCGACGGTCGATCTGCGCGGCACCCCTCGCCCGACCTCGGACCTCGGCGCGATCGAGCGCTGAGCCCGGGTCGTGGGAGAGCTCGCCGCGCCCCAGCGGCAGGTCATCGCCCCGCGGATCCGTCCTCGGGCTTGTGTCGACCTGTGACAGCGGTCACCCGCGACGATCCGCGCACCTCCGACCCCTGATCGAGTGGCAGGCCGCGGCCGAGCTTCCCCCGGGTCACTCGGTGTACCCGAGCGCCTCGAGCTGCGCGGCGGTCGACGCGTCGGGCGTGACCCGCTCGACCGGCCCGAACGCCCGGGCCTCGGCGGTCCGCTCGACCCGCCAGGCGCGCAGCGCGTCCTCGAGCGCCGGATCGCGGTGGGGCCTCCCGTGGAGCGGATCGGTCGCGCGGTCGAAGCACCCGTCCCGCCACGACGGCCCGGGCGGAGCACCCGACAGGTCGAGCTGGCAGGCGGTGGTCGCGGTGTACACCGCGGTCCGGTCGGTGTCCTTGAACCAGGTGTCGGTGAACGCGCGGTCGCGGTCGAGCGCGTCGGAGGCGCCCCGGATCGCGGCCGACGCGTCGATCCCCGGGCTCGGGAACGCCGGGGCGCCGATCAGCCCGGCGAGCGTCGGCGCGATGTCCACCTGGGACGCGACGCCGCCGATCGTCCGCCCGGGCGGGATCCCGGGTCCGCGCACCACGAACACCCCGCCGACCGAGCTCGGCGCCAGGAACCGCCCGTGGGAGCGCCCGTGGTGGATCGGCCACCCGAGCCCGTCGCCGTGGTCGTTCGCGACCGCGAGCACGGTGTTCGACGCGTCGAACCCCCGGTCCGCCAGCGCCCGGTCGAGCGCCCCGAGCGCCTGGTCCCACCGGCGGAGCCCGACCCGGTAGTCCACGACCACCGGGGGCACGGTCGGATCGCGGTGGGCGGCCCGCTCGGCCTCGGTGGTGGTGAACGGCGCGTGGGCGTCGATCAGCATCAGCTGCAGGTAGAACGGGCGGTCGGTCGGGGCGTCGTCGAGCAGCGCCATCGCGTCGTCGACCGCGAGGGCGCCGGGGACCTTGATCGCGGCGTCCCGCCACAGCTGTGCGAGCTGGCGGTACGCGTCGAACCCCTGGTCGAACCCGTACACCGCGTTGAGGTTCGGGTTGGTGGTCAGTCCGATCGTCGACCAGCCGGCCGACCGGAGGTGCTCGGCGAGGGTCGTGACCCGCGGCGGCAGCGCGAGCTCGTCCCGGCCCGGACCGGGCTCGGCCATCCCGATCGACAGCGGGTGGAACCCGGTCAGGATCGCGGTGCTCGCGGCCCGGGTCCACGGCGCGGCGGTCACGAGGTCGCCGAACCGCGCCCCGTCGCGCGCGAACCCGGCCAGGACCGGGGTGGTGTCGGCCGGGCCGCCGTACGGCGTGGTCTGGTCGCGGCGGATCGTGCACCCGATCACCAGCACCAGGTTCGGGCCGGTCGCCGGCGGCGGGCGGGGCGCGTCGCGGGCCGGATGGGCGGTGACCAGCGGCTCGGGCGGACGTCGGGACCACCACACCCCCAC
>JBEBJW010000931.1:0-3640 GCA_040079715.1 Myxococcota bacterium
TCCTGCGGCAGCCGCCGCGCGACGGGACGCCACCCGGAGCTGCGCGCCGCCGCACGACCCGTGGATCCCCACCGAGCGGCGCGCCGTCCCCGACGCCCGCCCCGTCCTGCGGCAGCAGAAGCCGCGTGCGTCGCGGGCCATCCCCGCCGCTCGCCCGCGTCCTGCGGCAGCGGGGGCGGGGAGGCCTACCGGGAGGCGAGGGCGAGCGACGTCGACTCGCGCTGGTCGATCCGGTCGATCTGGCCGACCGCAAAGTCGCGGACCCGGGTGTACTTCTCGTAGATCCGGGGCTCCCACCCCGGCTCCATCAGCACGAACTCCGCGAGGACGATCCGGTCGCGGACCTGCGCCCGCTGGACCTCGTAGAACACCGCGATCTCCTCCGGAGTCGCCACCCCGGCGACGATCCGGGTCTCCCGTCGCTGCTGGGCCTCGGTCAGCGCCTGCCGCTCCGCCCGGACCGCCGGGTCCGTCGTCGGGAGCAGGCGGTTGTCCGGGAACCGCTGGCGCAGGAGCCGGATCCGCTCGACCTGGGCGGCGGTGTACGCGTGCCCGGTCAGCGGGTTCGTCTCGGCGAGCAGCGCCGCGTCGGGATCGACCGGGCCGGACGGGGACGGCGCGACCACCACGGGCGGCGCGACCTCCGGCGCCGGTGCTTCCGACGCCCCGGGGACGATCCAGGCCGCGACGAGCCCGGCCACCACCACCGCGAGACCGATTCGGACGCGCATCACTTGCCTCCCGTCAGGATGTCGCGGGTCAGGGCGGTGTCGATCGTGCTCGGCGCGCGGTCGAGGTCGATCGAGCCGTCGAGGTTGAAGCTGCCGTCCCAGGTGTCCACCGGCTGGTCGGCGGTCGACGGGTCGAGGTCGAAGTCGAACGTGGCGTCCTTGTTGAACAGCCCGGGCCAGGTGCGGTTCGTGTCCCGGCTGTACGGGTCCTGGTCGAGGTTCAGGCTGAAGTCGTCGTTCAGGGCCACGTACCCGCCGAGGTCGACGCCCGTGTTCACCCAGCCGACGCGCTCGTCCCACACGAGGTCCGTGCCGAGGGCGCCCTCGATCGCGGCGATCACCGCCTCGTCGCGACCCTCGCCGCTCGGGAACGGGTCGTACCCGGTGCCGCGCTGGTTGTAGTCGACCAGGATGTCGATCCAGTCGAGGTCCGGCAGCTCCGGGATCTCGGTCGACCCGCTCGAGCAGTCCATCACCGAGCACAGCGCCTCGAGCACCACCTTCCGGTCGAGGCCGGGGCTCGGCTCGAACCGCGGCAGGCGCTCCTCCGGCGGGAAGTCCGGGACGTAGGTGCCGACCTCGGCCCACATCTCTCCGAACGCCCGGGCCGAACCGTCGAGCGACACCGGATCGAACCCGATGTTCCGGAGGTCCTGGATCAGCGCGCCCTCGAGCCCGATGTGCCCGAGCCCGATCAGGTCGAAGTCGGTGTCGGTGCCGTTCGCGTCGCGGGTGCCCTGGAGCGCCTGCTGGTCCTCGCGGCCCCGGCAGGCCCAGTCCTGCTCGTTCCACCGCGGGTCGGCGGGGTCGTGGAACCGCGGGCGGACCTGGGTGGTGGCGCCGTTGAAGTCGCTCGCGAGCCCCTGGGCCAGCCCGTACTGGAGCTCGCCGAACAGCAGGTGCTGCGCGAAGCTCCGGCTCGACCCCGAGCAGTCGTTCTCGACCACCGGCGCGCCGTTCAGCTCGAACGTGTTCGCGAACGAGTCGAGCGTGCGCACCCCGACCATCCCGCCGCGGGCCGCGAGCTCGATCGCCACGTCGTCGGCGGTCGAGAACTCGGAGAACGACGAGCCGGACCGCGCGAGCTCGTAGCTCGTGTGGCTCATCAACAGCGGCTCGCTCGGGTCGGTCCGGGCGATCACCGCCCGCTGCATCCGGCGCGACATGTGCGCGAGATCGATCACCAGGTTCTCGGACTCGAGCAGGTCCACCAGGCGCTCGCCGTACGGGGTGATCCCGTTCAGGTTCGCCGGGGTCCCGTCCTCGGTGGTCCCGAGGGCCTGCGCCCCGTCCATCAGGCCGGTCAGGTCGAGCTCCCCGGTGAAGTACTCGAGCGCGCAGTCGATGATCCCGACGCACGCGACGCCGTCGAGGGCGGAGAACAGGCCGCCGTTCAGCGGGAGCTCGTCGAGCAGGGGGTGGACGTAGGTGATCGCGTCGTCGACGTGGGCGGCGGCGCCGGTGAGGTTGTCGAACTCGTGGACCGGCTGGAAGATCCGCACCCCGAGCAGGCCGTAGTAGTTGACGATCTCGGCGAGCTCGGCGTCGGAGCTGTCGCCGACCCACCCGCCGCGCGACGGCCGGTCGAACACCTCGTCGCCCTCGACGGTCAGCACGACCGCGAGCCGCCCCTCGGCCATCACGTGGTTCGCGTCGCCGGGGGACACCACCGGCTGGTACCACGCGTCGCGGTCCCGCACGCCGTCGCCGAGCAGATCGAGGTCCTCGGACAGCTGCCAGGCCGCGATCAGCTGCGGCTCGATGTTCAGGTTGTCCGCGCAGTTCCCGGGGCCGGTGTCCGTGTCGCTGATCAGGCACATCACCCGGTTGCTGACGGCCGACATCACCATCAGGTTCAGCCCGTCGGCGTGAGCCTGGGCCAGCTTGTCGATCGCGTGCTGCTGGTGGGCCCAGGTGTACCAGACCGGCCAGTCCTCGTTCGAGCGGTCCGGGTCGTCGTCGGTCCCACGGGTCCGGAACGGGTGATCGAACAGGTCGACCAGGCTGTACTTCAGCGGGTCCTTGTTCGCCGTGGTCAACGCGAGGTTCACCACGTTCGCGTTCAGGAACACGCCGTGCTTCGACTCGGGGATCGGGTCGAGCACGCCCCAGTCCCGGCAGCTGTCGGCCGCGTCCCACACCACGCGCTGATCGAACCCGAGGTTCGAGAACTGGTGGACGTGCAGGTCCGCGAACCCGTCCACGTCGCCGAAGTCGATCGGCAGCGGGTCGTTCTCCAGCGCCTCGTACCGGGCCGCCGCGACCGACGAGATCGTGTCGAGGGTCGGCCACAGGTTGTCCGGCACCTCCGCCCCGCCCGGGCGGACGATCGTGGCGTGGGCGGGGGGAGCGAGGGCCAGCGCGAGCCACAGCGGCAGACCGATCACCCGTCGACGAGCCGTCATCGAGACCTCCAGGCGCGCAGTTCCGTCCGCGCGCTCCTCGGTTTTCACCCGGGGCGGTCTCGGCGCGGATTAACTGTCCGGCTCGGCGATTAACTCAGGCCCGGGTCGGTGCGGAACCGAACCGGCGGACCGCGAACCACCCGGCGAACCCGGCCGCGATCGTCGCGATCGACGCGAGGGCGGCGAGGGGGCGCTCCAGCAGGGTCTCGACGATCGACCACCCGGTCGGGACGAGGAACACCAGCACCACCAGCGGCATCGCCGGGACCCGGAACGGCCGCGGGCGGTCCGGGCGGCGCCACCGCGACCAGGGCACGCCGAGGACCGCGACCGACGCGCACACCGACAGCACCAGCCCGACCCACCCGAGCAGCCAGTCGAACGCCGCCACCGCGCCGAGCAGCCCCGCGATCCCGGTCAGGACCGCCAGCGCGACCCCCGGCCCGCCGTCCGACCGTCGCGTCGCCAGGGCCCGGAGCGCAGGGTAGTCCCGCCCGACCGCCT
>JBEBJW010000932.1:0-3638 GCA_040079715.1 Myxococcota bacterium
CGCGGACCGGGCCCACCGCTCGCCCGAGTGCCACGACCCGCCCCTGAGCGAGCGCCCCACGTCGTCGCCGCCGTCGACCACCAGCCCCGAGCGGTCGAGCGGGGCAGCCGGCCCCGGGGCGCGCGGCCCCGCCGGATCGAACACGTCGGCGCACCACTCGTGGACGTTCCCGGCGAGGTCGACCGCGCCGTACGGCCCCTCGTCGACCGGGCGGGTCCCGACGCGCTCCGGCAGCGGCTGGTGGACGTGGCTCTCCCGCATGCAGCACCACGACGGGTCGAAGAACGCGCCCCACGGGAACGTCCGGCCGTCGACCCCGCGCGCCGCCTTCTCGCGCTCGAGCTCGAACGGCAGGCGCCAGGGTTGCCCGGTGCGCGCCGCCTCCCACGCCGCGTACGCCCGCGCCCCGTCCCAGTCGACCAGCACCACCGGGTGGTCCGGGAGCCACTCGTCGCCGTCCGGGTCCGGGCGGAGCGCGAACCGCCCGTCCGCCGTCCGGCCGTACACCGGGGTCGTCCCGAACCGCGGCGCCACCGCCTCGGCCTCGGCCTCCCGCCCGGTCGCGACCAGGTCGTCGAGGAACGCCACGAAGTCCGCGTTGGTCACCGGCACCCGCCGGATCACGAACCCGTCGAGCCAGACCCGCTCCGCCGGCCGCGGCCACTCGGACAGCGGGTCCCCGCCGGTCACGAACCACCCGGCCGGCACGTACCGGTCGTCCGGACCGAGCGCGGACGCGAGCGGCACCGGGATCGGCCGCGGCGCCGTGTCGCCGGGCGGCACCCCGTCCCACTGCGCGTTCCGCCCGAGCGCCACCGGGTACCGGACCGTCGCCCGGCCGGGCGCGCGCAGATCGAGGCGGTACCGGCCCATCGGGAGCGGGACGTCGCGCAGCGGGGTGGTCCCGAGGACCCGGTCCGGCACCGCGACCAGCCGCCGATCGTGGACCTCGTACCGCAGCACCTCGACCGTCGCGCCGGGCGGGTCGGTGAGCACGGTGACGGCGCCGGCCCCGTCGATGTACCGCGCGTGGACCCCGCGGACGTCGTGGGTCCGCACGAGGTGGAGCAGCTCCGCCGACCGCGGGGTGTCGCCCGCGGCCTCGGCCAGCGCGTGGTGGCTGCGCCAGTGCTCCGCCAGCCGATCGTGCGCCTCGACCAGGGTCGGATCGGTCCGCAGCGCGGCGGCCAGCGCCTCCACCCGGTGGATCTCCCGGAGGTGGGCCTCGGCCCGGGCGGCGGCGGCGGCGTCCTGGAGCCGCCACGCGGCGTGCTTGTCGCCCTCCGGCGCGTGGGGCGGGATCGCGGCCAACCGGCGGGTCGCTTCGGCCTCGTCGGCCTCGGCGGCGGCCCGCAGGCGCGCGATCTCGGTCACCGCGCGATCCGCGGCGTCGACCTCGGCCAGCGCCCGCTCCCGCCGGTGGGTGCCGTCGAGCCACCGGTCGACCTCGCGCGCGACCTCCCCGGCGTTCGGCGGCCGGCGGGCGGGCTCCTCCGCCAGGCACCGCCGCGCGAGCTCGACCAGCTCGGCCGGGACCAGCGGCGGCGGCTCCTCGGGCGGCCCGCCGTCGTCGAGCGGGCGCGGGGGCGCGCCGCACAGGATCTCCCACAGGGTCGCCCCGAGCGCGTGCACGTCCGCGCGGGCGTCGATCGCAGCCCGGTCGCCCTTCGCCTGCTCGGGCGGCATGTACCCGAGGGTCCCGATCACCACGCCGTCGAGCGTGCCGCGCGGATCCGCCGTCCGGCTGGTCGACACCGGCGTCGCGTCGGGCTCGGGGGCCCCGATCACCTTCGCCAGGCCCCAGTCGACGATCACCGTCGCGCCGTGATCGCCGACCACGATGTTGTCCGGCTTGAGGTCCCGGTGGACCACCCCGCGGGCGTGGGCGTGGCCCATCGCGTCGGCCACGTCGTGAAACGCGACCACCAACCGGCGGATCGCCGCGCCCTCCGGGAACCGGTGGCCGACCGGGCGGGCGAACGGGGACGACCGCGGCCCGTGCTCGTCGCGGATCCGCTCCCCGAGCGTGCGCCCGGCGACGATCGGCATCGTGAAGAACACCTCGCCGGTCGGGAGCGCGCCGAGATCGAACACCGGCACGATCCCCGGGTGCTGGAGCTGCGCGAGCACCTGCGCCTCGGCCAGGAACCGCGAGCGGCCCGCGATCGACAGCTCGGGGTGCGCGATCTTCATCGCCACCGCCCGCCCGAGCACGCCGTCGTGGACCCGGAGCACCTGGCCCATCCCGCCGACCCCGATCGTGCCGAGCGGCCGGTACCGGTCGGGGAGGGCCCGCGGGACCGCCGGCCCGGGCACGGCCTCGTCGGTCCAGGTGTCCTGCGACCGGATCGCCTCGGCCGGCACGGTGACCGCCCCGGGCGCGCTGCCGGACAGATACTCGCCGAGCTCGGCCGACAGCGCCTCGGACGCGGTCACGCCGTGCCGCAGCAGCAGCTCGAGGATCGGGTTCGGGAGGGTCGGCTCCACGGCACCTCGCTCGGCGCGCTGGCTGGCCCATGGGGCCCCCCACGAGGGGAGACACAGTGGCCGGCGCGGGTCACACCTGTTCGCCGTACCCTGTGACCCGGATCGTGGTCGTCGACGAGCCCTCGGTCTGGAAGCTGCCCTTGTTGCTGCCGATCGGCGGGGTGAACCCGAGGATCGTCGGGTCGATCAGCGCGATCTCCGCGCCCTGGCCGTTGGTCGCGCGGAGGTGGGTCGGGGCGCCGCCCGGGGTCACCGACAGCCGGGCTGGGCGGCCGGTGACCGGGTTGGCCGGGCCGAGGTCGAAGTCGCGGAACGAAGCGGACGATCCGGCGTCGACCACCGTGAGGATCCCCGGGGTCGCGTCGTAGGTCACCATCCGGGCGTTGCCGGTGCCGGTCTGGGTGAACGCGACGACCTGGGCGCTGCCGTTGGTCAGCACCGAGCCGATCCGGCGGTACTTCGCCGCCCCGAGCGGGGGCGCGTCGAACTCGGTCGCGAGGGTGCAGGCGACGGTCCCGCCTTGCTGCACGACGTACAGCGCGTACGAGGTGTCGGCCTGGACGGTGCCGGACGCGATCCCGCCCGCGCCGGACACGGTCACGTCGACGGTGCGGGTCTGGCCCGCCGGGATCGTGATGTCTGCGGTGTCGGTGGCGTCGCGGCACGTGCCGGCGCCGATCGTGGCGGTGGTGCCGCCGGTGCTGCTGCTGCGGAGGCCGGTGATCGACAGGGCCATGGGTGTCTCCGGGGGTGCAGCCAGGGTTGTACCGCGGGCGGAGGTCGCCGGGACGTCACAGGATCGTGGAGGCCGTCACGGCGGAGCCCGCGGGCCGGCCGCGGCGGCGATCGCGTCCGCCAGCGCCTGGAACCCCGCTCCCGCGTCGTCCACCAGCTCCACCGCATCGCCGTCCCACCGGAGGGTGACCGACCGGAACGGCGCGTGCGGCGAGTCGGCCACGCCCGTCGGCGCCCCGCACCGGACCGCGGCGCGGGCGGCGCGGTACACCGCGTCGAGGGCGGCCGGGGTCGCGACGGCGCACGGCGCTTGCACCCAGCGCGCGGGGCGGTCCGGGCACGGCGCGCCGTCGAGGTGGAGCTCGACCCCGTCCCAGCGGGGGCCGCCGCCGCCGATCGGGAGCTGCCGACGCAGG
>JBEBJW010000933.1:0-3630 GCA_040079715.1 Myxococcota bacterium
CGCGTCCGGGTTCTGGGAGCTCGAGCATTGGTCGGCGGGCGGCGGCTGCGTGCCGGACGGGCCCCAGTGGACGATCGAGGCGGTGGCGAGCCCCGGATACCGGGCGGTGTTCCGGGTGGATCCGAGCGGCACGCCGATCGCGTACCTCGGCAAGCAGTGGCTGCGGGCGGTCGGGCTGCGGGTCCGCCGGAAGGACTT
Organism: Myxococcota bacterium; assembly: GCA_040079715.1. GTDB lineage: Bacteria > Myxococcota_A > UBA796 > UBA796 > JACKER01. The sequence goes on from JBEBJW010000933.1 coordinate 199, forward strand.
CCGGTGAACCCGAGCAGGCGATCCGCAGGTGAGCATCCGGCCAGGGTTCACCGGGTGACCCGCGCGGTTCCACCGGAGGCGCTCGAGTGGGTCTGGGATCCGCCGGAGCTCCGGCGGCGAGGAGCGCCGGGTGGCGTACCGTCACGCCGCGGACGGCCCGTCCCGGGCTACAGGGTGAAGAACGTCGGCGGGCGGGGCAGGGGAGCCTCAGCCAGCAGGAAGTCCGCCTGAGTCTGGTTCTTTCGGGCGGTGGTCATCTTCTCCCCCGCGACCCACGCGTCGAGCATCACCGGGTCACCCAGCTTGCCGACCACGGTGTACTTCGACTTGAACGACGGGCTCGTCTTCGCCACGTCGCACACCACGCCGGTGCGCCGGTTGCGGCTCGTGCTGTGGCAGAACTTCAGCGACTCGCCCTTCCGGCTCACCAGGAACCCGACGTGGGTGTCGAGCCCGACGAGGTACACGCCGGTGCCCATCGCCTGGACCTCCTTCGCGACGCCCTCGCGGCTCACGCGGGAGAACCGGCGGATCTCGGCGTCCGGAACGAGCGTCCGCACGATCTGCTCCGACGCCTGGCGGGCGAGGTCCACCCGGTCGACCGCGAACCCGGCGTGCTGGAGCACGGTCGACACGAAGTACCCGCAGGCGATCGCGCCCTTCTTCGGGACCTGGGTGGTGCCCGAGTACGACCAGCGCGTGCCCTTCCAGAACTCGATCAACGGCGGCAGGCGCGACTCGAGCGCGACCTTCGCGTCGTCGATCACCCACTGACCGGCGGCGCGCCGGTACGCGAGGACCCGCCGATCCCGCTCGAGGTCGAACCGGAGGCCGGAGTAGGCGTCCTTCGGCCGCTTCGCCTTCGGGTCGGGCGGGGGCGGGAGCTTGGTCGCGACCGGTGGGTGATGGACCGGTGCCTTCGGCGGCGCGGCAGCCGGTCCGTCGTCCGGTCCGTTCGGGGGGAGCTCGGCCGGGGCGTCGTCCGCGGCCCCGGCGACCTCGGTGACCTCCGTCATCGGCTCGCCCGGCGGATCTGCGATCCCCGCGGCCGCGACCTGCGGCATCGGGATCGGCGACGGCCCGCCGCCGATCAACGCCTCGGAGGTGTCACAGCCCGCGACGAGGATCGCGGCCCACACGCAGGTCCACCAACGGCGCATCGAGACCTCGAGGAAGGCGACAGGAACGCGACAGGATTGCACACTCTCTAGTACCTCAGGGCGCGACCGTCCGCGACCTCACGGACACCGGGCCAGCACCGCGGTGAACGCGGCCTCGGGCAGGTCGACGAACGCGCGCCGGTGCGTCACGCCGACGAGCTCGGCGGTCAGCCGCGCCGGATCCCCCATCCCGTGGAGCACCGTCGCGAGCAGCCACCCGCCGGGCTCGACCCACCGCTGGGCGGTCTGGAGGGCGAGGGCCGGCGCGTGGGTCTCGTGGAGGGTCGACCCCACCAGGGTGACGAGCGAGAACCGGCCGAGCTCGGCCTTCAGCAGGTCGCCGTGGATCGCCCGGGCCGGGTTCGGGTGCCGATCGCGCGCCTGGCGCTCGCGGAACTCGTGGACCAGCGCCCCGTCGATGTCGACGCTGACGAGCGACCCGTGGCCCTCGAGCCAGTAGCCGAGCCAGTCATCCCAGTCGCCCGCCCCGACGCCGACGTTGCACACGGTCGGGCAGGACTGCGGCTCGAGGTGCTCGCGGAGGAACACCCGGGTCCAGCACTCGACGTACAGGCACTCGGGCGACAGGTTCCAGCGGCGCGCTTCGTTGGTCACGGTCACTCCTGCCGGCGGGAGCATGGCGGACGTCCGGGGCGGAGACAACCCGCCGCGCCCCAGCAGGCCTCGGGAAAGCTCGCTTCGCGAGGTTCCCGGCCTGCTAGATGCCGATGGCTCGCCTTCGGCCCGCCGCCCTCCGGGCGACCCTCCGCTCCCTGCGGCTCCTCGGTCCGATGCAAGTGCCGGTTGCACCGTCGGGGGGGCACGGACCTGCGGTCCCTCGGTTGCTTCCGAGTCGTCCCAGCGAGCCGGGACGGCGGCCCGAAGACTCGCGTCAGGAGCGCGTGAACGCTCCCTGAAGGGAGCATTCCCGAGCGCTCCTACGCGCCCGGATCGACGGGCTGGTCGCGGCGCTCCGCCCGATCGACCAGCGCGAGGAAGTGCGACCGGACGTCGGCCGGCCAGCCGCCGCTGGTCCGGGTCCGGACGTCGTCGTATCGCCCGGCGAACAGCGCGCGCGACACCTCCTCTGCGTCGGGCACCTCCGGGGCGATCGTCGACAGGAACCGCCACGCCGCCTCCCGCCCGGCCCGGAGCTCGGCGGCGCCCGGCTGTCCCTTGCGCGCCTGGTCGACCAGCCGCCGCACCGCCGCCGACGCGCCCCCGGGCTGGTCCCCGAGCCAGTCCCAGTGGCGCGGGAGCAGCGAGAGCTCGCGCGACACCACCCCGAGCTTCGGGCGGCCCGGTCCGGTCCGGCGGGCCTCGGCGGGGCGGAGCTGCGCCAGCGCCTCGTCCGCGGTCGAGGTGGCGTCGAGATCGGTCATCCGACCGGTCGCGTCGTCGAACAGGGAGACCGTGCGGCGCGGGCCGGTGGCGAGGGCCGCCCGGGCGCTGTGGACCACGTCCGCGAGGGTCGAGCCGTGGGCCACGCGGGTCTGGCCGTCGAACACGGTGTAGGTGTCGATCGTCGACATCGGGATCCTCCGCTTCGATAATAATACCCGGGTAAAATGACGCCAGTCCCCGAAGGTGCGTGGTTGTGGGCGATCCTCGTGTTCGCCGGGTTCGCGGCCGGGTTGGTCAACGCGATCGCCGGTGGGGGATCGCTGCTGTCGTTCCCGGCGCTGCTGCTGACCGGGATGTCGTCGGTCCAGGCGAACGCGACCAACACCCTCGCGGTGTGGCCGGGGGCGGTGTCGTCGGCGTGGGCCTACCGGTCGTGGATCCGCGAGGAGCGGCGTCGGGCGCTGATCCTCGCCGTGCCGTCCGCGATCGGGGGCCTCGGCGGCTCGTGGATCCTGCTCGCGACCGGCGACTCCCTGTTCGACGCGATCGTCCCGTGGCTCGTGCTGTTCGCCTGCGCGCTGGTGGCGCTCCAGGGGCCGATCGCCCGGCGGGTCGCCGCGCGGAGACGATCCGGGTCGGGGCTGGCCGCGGGGCTGCCGGACGGCGATCCCGGCGTGTCGCCCGCGATGTGGATCGCCCAGCTCCTCTCGGCGTTCTACGGCGGGTACTTCGGCGCGGGGATGGGGATCGTGATGCTGGCGACGATCGGGATCCTGCTCCCGTCGAGCCTCCAGCACGCGAACGGCCTGAAGCTCGCCTGCGCGCTGGTGATCAACGGGGTCGCCGCGCTGTGGTTCCTCGCGACCGGCGCGGCGTCGCTGCCGCACGCGGCGGTGATGGCGATCGCGTCGATCGCGGGCGGGTGGGT
>JBEBJW010000934.1:0-3622 GCA_040079715.1 Myxococcota bacterium
CCCGGAGGACGCCGAGGCCCGGGTGGCCGCCGCCGCCGACGCCGGGTTCGACGCGATCAAGCTCCTCGGCGTCCCGAACCGCCCGTCGTACGTGAACCTGGCCGAGGCCGCCGCCCGCCACGGGCTGCCGGTCGTCGGGCACCTCCCGGGGTCGGTGACCGCCGCCGACGCCGTCGCGTACCACCAGGCGTCGATCGAGCACCTGAACGGGGTGCTCGGGCCGTGGCGCACCTCTCCGGAAGCCGGTCGGGCGGCGGCGGCGGCGCTGGCGGACCCCGGGATCCTCCACGTGCCGACGGTGACCTGGGCGGCGATCCGGGTCGGGGCGTACAGCGAGGAGGCGCTCCGGGCGCTCGACGTCGACCACACGGCCTCCGAGGCGCAGTGGGCCGCGTGGCGGGCCGAGCTGCCGCCGGAGGCGCCGGCGCACGGGACGGCGGACGCGGCGATCGCCGACCGGCTCGCGGCGATCCGGGCGCTGTACGAGGCGGGCGCGCGGCTCGGGATCGGCCCCGACGCGTCCGACGCCTACGGGCTGCCCGGGGTGTCGGTGGCGGAGGAGATGCGGTGGTTCGGGGTCGCCGGGCTCCCGAACGACGCGGTGCTCCGGGCGGCGACCCAGCGGCCGGACGGGCCGGCGACGATCGCGGTCGGCGCCCCGGCGGACCTGGTGGTGGTCCGGGGCGATCCGTCGGTCGATCTGGCCGCCGCCGCCGACGTGATCGGGGTGGTGCTGTCCGGGACCTGGTGGACCCGCGAGGCGCTGGCCGACCCGGCCTCCGCGCCGGCCGCCGGTCCGGTCGCGGTCCCGTCCGTCGCGCCGGGCGGCTGACCGCTGAGTCCGGGCGAGGTCGACGGGCTCCCCGACGGCCTCGAAGCGGTGATCGCCGCGGCGGACCTCCAGGGCCGGAGCGGCGGCCGACTGGTCGGAGAGGTGCTCGCCGAGCGGCTGATCGACCTCGCAGACCGGGGAGTCCTGCCCGGTCCACCCGAGCGGATCGGGTGATCCTCGCCGGCGACCTGTACGCCGCGCCTCCGGGGACGTGACCCGGGTGTGGGCCGCGTTCGGGGCGGCGTTCCGGTGGGTGGTCGGGGTGCCGGGCAACCACGACCTCGCGCCGCGCCCGGGCGCGCGGCCTCGGGTCCGGGGTCGTGCTCGACGGGGACCTGGTCGAGCGGGACGGGTTGCGGATCGCGGGGCTCGGCGGGATCGTCGGGAGCCGCGGGAAGCCGCGTCGACGGTCGGAGGACGCGTTTCGGACCGCGCTCGCGCGCCTGGTCGCGGATCGACCCGACATCGTGGTGCTCCGTCAGGGGCCGCCCGGCGGGGAGGGCCAGCCGGGGCACCCCGCGATCGCGCCGAACGTCGGGGATCGGGTCCCGTGGGTCGTGTGCGGGCATGCGCACTGGCGGTCGCGGTCGCGTCGCTCGGGGCCACCCGGGTGTCGAACGTCGACGGGCGGGTGGTGCTGAGCCGCGCCCCGTCCCACGGTGCGACGGACGGAGATCAGGGTCGACCGCCAGCAGGAGGAGATCCCTCTCGCCCCGGTCCGCAGGCCGGTCCGCGGGCGGTCAGCGGGCGGTCAGCGGTCGTCGAGGGCGGTGATCTGATCGACCCGGCGTTGGTGACGCCCGCCGTCGAACGGGGTCGCGAGGAACAGCTGGACGATCTCCTGCGCCAGGGCCGGGGCGACGATCCGCGCCCCGAGCGCCACCACGTTCGCGTCGTTGTGGGCGCGGGCCAGGCGGGCGGTGTAAAGGTCGTTCGCCAGGGCCGCGCGGACCCCGCGGACCTTGTTCGCGGCGATCTGCTCGCCCTGCCCGGTGCCGCCGAGGACGATCCCGCGGTCGGCCCGCCCCTCGGCGACCGCCATGCCCACCTCCGCGCAGATCGGCGGGTAGTCGACCGGCTCCTCCGACGTCGTGCCGATATCGACCACCGCGTGGCCGAGGTCGGTGAGTGCCGCGGCCAGCAGCGTCTTCAGCGGGAACCCGGCGTGGTCGGCCCCGATCGCGATCCGCATCGCCCCTCCCGGGACGGGATATCGCGGTGGAACGTCCGCCGTCCGGACGACGCGCGAGCCGAGCAGGGCCTGGATTGCGCCCGTCCCGCCCGGCAGGCGGGTCGGAACGAACCGGTACGCGCACGATGACCAACGGGAACGTCGGGTCTGCGCTGTCGACGCTGCTGCACCGAGATCGATCCGGGCGGGATGGACGACCCGACGTACTACGACCTGGTGTCGCTGGTGGTCGCCGACGACGACGGCTACACCGGGGTCCGCGCGATCACCACCGACGTGTGGCGCAAGGCGCAGCCCGAGTGCATGAAGAACGACTTCGTGAACCCGGTCATGGACCCGGACCGCGGGCTGTGCCCCCCGCGACCGGGCGCCCGCCGTCGTCACCCGATCACGTTTCGCCACAAGGTGCGACTGCGCCGCGATCGCGCGCGGGTGATCGGACGGGTGGGAGGTATGGGATGAAGCTCGCCGTCACCGTCGCGTTCACCGGCGCCCTCGCCGCGGCCGCGGGGGAGTGCGACACCCCGGCCACCGTGGACCTCGCCCTGACCCACGCGCCGGTCCACTACCAGGACACCGACAACAGCTCCGCGCTGTCCGACCGGCTGACCGCGATCGACTACGATGGCAACTGGGACACCACCGACAACTGGGACAACCTCGCCGACGCGTCGACCTGGACCACCGGCACCGACGCCGTCGTGTACCGGTCCGTCGTCGAGACCTGCACTCAGTGGTACATCGTGTACATGATGTACCACCCGCGCGACTGGACGGACGTCCCGTTCGGGTTCGAGCACGAGAACGACGCCGAGGGCGCGCTGGTCGTGGTGACCAAGGATGGCACCCCTACTGGCCGGGTCGACGCGATGGTGACCGTGTACCACGAGGACTTCTACAGCTTCGTGCCCGCGGGCGGGACTTGGACCGACGGGGACGAGGACGTCGACGGGACGCTGTCGTTCGCCACCGTCGACGGCGCGCTCCACCCGATGACCAGCCAGCAGTCGAACGGTCACGGGATGCAGGCCTGGCCGTACGCGGGCAACTTCGCCGGCAACCCCGGCGAGGACGGGATCAGCTACCTGCCGGGCACCGTCGCCGAGTCGCCCCCGTCGGACGATTCCCGTGACGTGCGGTACGCGCTGGTCAACCTGTTCGAGTCGGTGTGGTTCCTCCAGCTGACGGACTCCGCCCCGTTCGGCGGCGACTGGGGCACGCTGAACGGAGACGGCAGCGGCACCTGCGGCGACGACACCCCGTTCTGCTCCGACGACGCGGCCCACATGCCGTGGGCCTGGGACGACGTGGGGGTCTTCCCGGGGGAAGGCGACGATCTGCCGGGCGGGATGCTGGCCCTCGACCCGGCGACGCTGGTCGACGCGTACTTCGGGAACACCGGCGCGCTCGACCTGGACTACGTGTCGAACAAGTACCTCGAGGACCTGCAGAATTCGGGGTACACCGACGCGTTCCTCCCGACCGGGTTCCCGGATGGGTTGTCGCTCGACGAGGCGTACACCCGGCTCGGCGCGGTCTGCCCGTAGTCAGGCGCAGCTCCGGCGGGCCGCTCACCCACCGGACAGGCGCTGGACCTC
>JBEBJW010000935.1:0-3622 GCA_040079715.1 Myxococcota bacterium
AGGGGGGCGAGCGGCTCGGGTACACCCCGTACGCCGCCGCGCTGACCGGCGCGCCGACCGATCCGCCGCGCCGGTTCGAGATCCGCAAGCGCGGGTACGTCACCCGGACGTTCGAGCAGGCCCACGCCGAGTCCCCGGTCGAGGCGATGATCACGCTCGTCCCGGTCACCCCGGCCGCCCCCGCGCCGCCGGCTCCGTTGGACCCGCCCGAGCCGCTGAGGCCCCGGTGATCGCGCGGGGTGCCGTCGCGGTCGTCGTCGGGTCCGCGCTGGTCGCGTGCGCGCTGGTCGGGTCGGTCGCCCGGGCCGGGAGCGCCGCCGACGGGGTCGCCGCCCCGCCGCTGCGCGGGATCACCCTCGATCTCGCGGACGAGGCCGATCTCCAGTACCGGCTCGGGGTCCGGGCGTACGACGCGCGCGACTTCGAGCACGCGCTCGAGCACCTGCTGGCGTCGAACCGGCTGGTGCCGAACCGGAACGTCGTGTTCAACCTCGCGCGGGTGTACGAGCAGCTCGGCGAGACGGACGACGCGTGGCGGTACTACGACGAGTACGTCCGGGTCGAGCCGGACGCGGCGGCGCGGGCCGAGGGCGAGCAGGGGCTGGCCCGGCTCGAGGCGTCGGTCGCGCGGGTCCGGATCGGGTCCGAGCCCGCCGGGGCCACGGTGTACCTCGAGCGGGTCGACCTCGGCAGCCGCGGCCAGACCCCGCTGACCCTCGCGCTGCCGGAGGGCGAGCACCAGGTGCTGCTCGAGCTCGACGGGTTCGAGCCCACCGCCAGGACGGTGTCGGTCGCGGTCGGGGCGCTGACCGAGCTCGACGTGGCGCTCGGGGTGCCGGCGGGCCCGCCCCCGCCGGACGCGCCGTGGGTCGCCGCGACGGTGTCGTCGGGGTCCACGGTCGTCGCCCGGGTCGAGCCGGACCAGTGCAGCGTGCTCGGGGTGCCGGGTCGGTACGACGGGCCGCCCGCCTCGCTCGGCGACACAGGATCGTCCCTCGGGGCCACGGTCGAGGCCGACGGGCTCGTGCTCGACGTGGAGCGCCGGGCGGCCGGGTTCGCCCGCCACGTGATGCGAACGCCGGTGGCGCCCGTGTCGAAGCGCTCGATCGTGCTCGCGGATCCGGCGCCCCTCCACGACGCGCTGTTCGTCCGGTGTCGCCCGCTCGACGGGGCAGGGATCGCCGCCGCGCTCGTGGCGCTGCCGAAGGCGACCCGGCGCGACGCGGCGCGGCTGGTGGCGGAGTGGGCGGCGTGGCGCGGGGCCCCGGACGCGGCGACCGCAGCGGCGGGCTGCGTCGGCGGAGACTGCGCGGCCCTCGCGGACCTCGTGACCCGCTGAGGTCCCCGGGACAATCGCCCGGTTGACGCCGGCGATACCGTGCGCATCTGTCGGGATGCCGCTCGAAGACGACTACCTGCTCCGTCAGTTCCAGAGCCTGGTGGCGCTGATCACCCGGATCGCCGGGGGCGGACCGGTCCCCGACCACGAGCTCGAGGCCGTGGTCCGCGAGGTGACCGGCCTGGATCTGGCGACGATCGACCGGCTGCCGGGCGGCACGCTCCGGATGCTGCTCGACGGCGACGGCCCGGACGCGGTCGGCCGGCGACGGGTGCTGGCGGACCTGCTCGAGGTCCGGGGGGACCCGAGCCGGGCGGCGGCCCTCCGGACGTGACCAGCCCCGCGGGTTACCGGGCGGAGCCAGGCTGCCCGGGGGGTCGGACGTGTCGCGGTCAGGGTCGCGGAGTGCGGTGTGCATCGGCGGCGGGATCACCGGCGTCCTCACGGCCCGGGAGCTCGCGAGCGCCGGGTGGAGCGTCACGATCCTCGAGGCCCGCCACGTGGGCGCCGGCAGCTCGTCGCGGACCGCAGCCGGGATCCGCCAGCAGTTCTCGACCCCCGAGACCGTGATCGGGATGCGGTACGCGGTCCGGTTCTACCGGGCGTTCCGCGACGAGGTCGAGGACGGCACGAGCCCGATCGTCCAGAACGGGTACCTGTTCCTGTACGACGACCCGGCGCGGTGGGCGGCGGCGCAGCAGACGGTCGAGATGCAGCGCGGGTGCGGGCTCACCGAGGTCGAGGCGCTCGGCCGGCCGGACCTCCAGGCGCGGTTCCCGTGGGTCGACCGCGAGACCGTGGTCGGCGGCACGTTCTGCCCGACCGACGGGTTCTTGCTGCCGCACCTGGTGTACAACGAAGGCGCCCGGCGGGTCCGGGCCCTCGGCGGGACGATCGTCCAGGGGGCCGAGGTCACCGGCACCGTCGCCGACGGCCCGCGGATCGGCGCGGTGGTCACGACCAAGGGCACGTTCGAGGCGGACCTGTTCGTCGACTGCACCAACGCGTGGACCCGCCGGACCGCGGCCGCCCTCGACGCCGAGGTGCTCCCGGTGGACCCGCTGAAGCGGTACCTGTGGTTCCTCGCCCGCGACGGCAGCCTCGACGAGGACACCCTCGCCCGGATGCCGCTGTGCGTCGCGCCCGGCGGGGCCTACTGCCGCCCGGAGAACCGCGCGACCCTGCTCGTCGGCAAGAGCCACGCCGCCGCGCCCGAGCCGGCGTTCAGCTACGACGACCAGGACCGGATCGACGGCGACCACGCCCACAACGGCGGGGTCGACGCCGCTCCGTTCGGCGCGTGGGCCGAGCTCGCGGCCGCGATCCCGCCGCTCGGCGAGTTCGCGGGGTTCTCCGCCACCACCAGCGGGTACTACGGGACCACCCCGGACCACAACCCGTACTTCGGGTACGACCGCCAGCGGCCGAACCTGATCCGGCTGGTCGGGTTCTCGGGCCACGGCGCGATGTTCGGCCCGTTCACGGCCCGGGTGGCGGGGGCGCTCGCAGAGGCCGGCCGCGACGTGGCGACGGTCGAGGTCGACGGGCACCAGGTCGCGCTCGACGCGTTCCGGATCGGGCGGACGTTCGTCCACGCCGAACAGATGGTGATCTGAGATACGCTGTGCGCATGGACCGTCGGTGGCTGGGGTTCGCGGTCGGGTGCGCGGCGCTGGGTGTCGTCGGGATCGGCCTGCTCGGGCCGGACGGCGGCCCACCGACGAGCCCTGCGCCGGCAGCGGCGGCGATCGGGACCGCGAGGCCAGCACCGTCGACCGCCGCGGCGCGGGCGGTCGGGCGGGTCCGCGGCGCGATGCCGGCGTCGGGGGCGATCCCGGTCGACGAGGGCGACGACGAGCCGTTCGACACCCGCGCCGATCCGCAGCGGGCGCCGGTTCCGCCGCCGCTGCTGGACCCGAACCAGGTCTACCCGTCGGATCTCCGAGGGATCGCGACGGCGGCGCTGGCCCGCCGGGACGGGTTCGTCCGGTGCGCGACCGACTACCGGGCGGCGGTGGCCGAGGCGAATGGCCCGGACGGCGATCCGGGCTACGACGGGCGGCTGACGTTGAAGCTCACCGTGACCCACGGCGCGGGCGATCGCGGGATCTCGGCGGCCGAGGTGGTGAACGGCCCGGCAGACGCGGTGTTCGACGCCTGCATCTCGGCGGTGATGCTCGACGCGCGGTTCGAGGCGCCGGACCACGACCAGAGCGTGATGTGGCCGGTCCCGATGCCGGGCGACTGGTAGGCCGCCTCAGCGGCCTCCCGTGCCCCAGCCCC
>JBEBJW010000936.1:0-3621 GCA_040079715.1 Myxococcota bacterium
TCGTAGACGTAGGCCGGGGTGCCGCGGGCCGCGATCCCGAGCAGCGCGTCCCGCTTGACCTCCCACCACGGCGGGCTGGCCTTCTTCGGGCTCCGGCGCGGCGTGGGGGCGAACAGCTCCTGCCAGGTGGGCCCGAGGACCTCGTCCGCGCCGCGGTGGGCGAACAGCAGCGCGTGGAGGCGGGCGACGAGGCGCTCGGCCTGGCCCTCGTCGACCACGAACGTCAGGTTCAGGTCCGACGCGGCCTGGCTCACGAGGTGGACCCGGTGCTCCTCGAACAGCTCGAGCACCGGGGCCAGCCGGTGGAGGATCCCGCGGATCCCCCGGCCGACGAGCGAGATCGACGCGCAGCCGGTGACCACCGTCGGCTGGCAGATCGGGGACAGCCCGGCGACCAGCGCGTCGAGCACGTCGCCGTCGAGCGCGTTCGCCGCGGGGTCGAGGGTCGCGGTGACCTCGGTCTCGGAGGTGCTCACGACGTCGACCGACAGCCCGAGGTCCTTGAACACCGCGAACGCGTCGGCGAGGAACCCGACCTGCTGCCACATCCCGAGGGTGTCCATCGACACCAGCACCAGGCCCTTCCGGAAGCTGATCGCCTTGACCTGGGCCGGCCCGCCGGGCGCGTCGGCGGCGATCCGGGTCCCGCGGAGGCCGGGCTTCGGGGTGCACCGGATCTCGAGCGGGATCTTCGCGTCGCGGACCGGGGCCAGGCACCGCGGGTGGAGGACCTTCGCCCCCATCGTCGCGATCTCCTGGGCCTCGGCGTAGTCGAGCGCCTCGAGCAGCCGCGCCGCCGGCAGCTTGTGCGGGTCGGCGGTGAACATCCCGGGGACGTCGGTCCAGATCTCGCACCGGACCGCCCCGAGCTTGCCGGCGAGCACCGCGGCCGAGGTGTCGGAGCCGCCGCGGCCGAGGATCACCGTCGCGCCGCTCGGGTCCCGCGCGACGAACCCCTGGGTCAGCCCGACCCGGACCCCGGCGAGGCGCTCCCGGACGACGGGATCCGGCCGGGCGTCGACGGTGGCGGACAGGAACCGCCGGGCGTCGGGGCCCTTGCCGTCCGCGACCAGCAGCTCGCGCGCGTCGAGCCAGGTGGCGTCGATCCCCTGGTCGACGAGCCACGCGGCGCCGAGGCGGGTCAGCAGCAGCTCGCCCTTCGCGAGGATCCGCGCCCGGACCCGCGGGCTCGCCTCGCCGACCAGGCTCGCCCCGACCGCCAGGCGCTCGAGCTCGGTCAGCTCGGCGTCGAGCACCGACGGGTCGACCCCGAGCTCGGCCGCGAACGCGCGGTGCCGGGCGACGATCCCGGCGACGGCGGCGGCCGGGTCGCCGGTGGCGGCGGCGTCGAGCAGGGCCTCGAGCGCGTTGGTGACCCCGGACAGGGCCGAGCACACCACCACCGGCTGGAGGCCATCGGCGAGGCGCGCGCGGATCTCGGCCGCGATCGTCCGCCAGCGCTCCAGCGACGACACGCTGGTGCCGCCGAACTTCACCACCACGAACACGGGGACTCCTGGACCCCGTAGTTCTACCCCGGTCAGCGGCCGCTGCCGCCGTAGGTGGTCGACGTGGTGGTGCTGGTCGTGGTGGTGGTGGTCCCGGTGTCGCCCGGCGGCTCCTCGAACGTGGTGTCGCCCTCGCACACGAACGTGTGCGGATCGAGCGACAGGACCCCGCCGGAGTCTCCGTCGTTGTAGTCCCACTCGAGCCCGACGAACTGCGACTGGTCGCGGTCGCGGACCTCGCCCGGCGCGATGCAGGTGACCTCGGCGGTCGCGGTGTACTTCACGGCTCCCTGGTCGTGCTTCAGGTACAGGACGTTCGACCGGCGGATCTGGAACCCCTCGTCGTAGGCTGCGGGCTCCTCCTTGCCGGTCTGCTCGGTGCCGCCGTCGAGCTGCAGGTCGGTGATCCGGAGGTCGCCCAGGACCTTGTACCCGTCGTACGCGTCGAGCTCGATCTGGCTCGTGTCCCCCTTCTTCGACCGCAGCCAGCCGGTCGACGTGATCGTGACCGTCTCACCGACCAGCGCCCGGTGCGGTCCCTGGATGTCGCCGTCCGAGTCGTGGCTCGTGCAGCCCGGTCCCCCGATCGCGGCGGCCACCACCACCGCCACCGCTGCCCACGCGCCCCACCGGAACCCGTCGTACCGACCCATGTTCGTCTCCTTTCGGCCGTTGCGGCCGAATCGAACATGCGGCGTCCCGTGTTCGCGGCAGGTGCGATGTTGTGCGCGGTTCGTGCCCGCCCTACCGCCCGATCCAGCCGGATGGGGTGTCGGCGACGCCGTCGTGGACGGTGTACCGCACGCTCCGCCACGCCGACGGGCGTCCGGCGCGCGGGGGGACGGTCGGATCGCGGCCGAGCACCACCAGATCCGCCACCTTGCCGACCTCGATCGTGCCGAGGTCGTCGTCGAGGCCGAGCAGCCGCGCCGGGGCGATCGTCGCCGCGGCCAGCACCTCCGCCGGATCGAGGCCCGCCTCCGCCAGCAGCTCGAGCTCGCGGACCGTCGCCCACCCGGGGAGCTGCCCGTGCAGCAGCGGCCAGGTGCCGGTGTCCGTCCCCACGACCAGCGGCACGCCGGCGTCGTGGAGGTCACGGAGCGCGGCGAGCGCGCGGTGGAGCTCGCGGCGGGACAGCCACCGGGCGGCCACCCCCATCGACGCGAGCCAGTCGGGCGCCCACGGGGCGGTCATCGCGGCCAGCGCCCGGCGCGAGCGGATCGCGGTCTCCCGGTCGAGCGCCGCCGCCACCAGCTCCGGCGGGACCGCCGCCTGGACCAGCGGATCCGCGAGGCCGCGCGCGCTCCGGACCTCGAGCGGGGCGTCGTACAGGGTGGCGGTGGTGATCACCCACGCGTCGGACGCGGCGATCGCCTCGGTCACGGCGGGGTCCGGGTCCTCCGGCCCGTGGACGAACGCCCGCGGGGCGAGGTCGAGCGCCGGCAGGTAGTCCGCCGGGGTCATCGCGTGGACGAACAGCGGCAGCCCGCGGTCCGCCGCCTCGCCGCGGATCGCCCGGCGCATCGCGGGGTCGAACAGGGGCAGGTCCTGGCGACCGAACCCGCGCTCGAACGTGACCTTCGCCCCGACCGCCCCCATCGCGACCGCCCGATCCAGCGCCGGGCCGACCTCGGCCACCGAGGCGAGGCCGGTGAACGCCGGGCTCATCACCGACGGGTACCCGCCGGCGGGACCGAGGGCCTCCCCCAGCACCACGACCCGCGGCGCGACCGCCCCGTCGGCGATCCACCCGCGGGTCTCGTCGAGCGAGGCGCGGACGGTCCCGGCGTCGAGGACGGTGGTGACGCCGCACGCCACGAACGACGCGAGGTCCCGGCGGCGGAGGGACGCGACGAGGTCGGGCGCGAGCCAGTCCTGGCCGGGGACGTGCAACAGGTGGACGTGGGCGTCGATCCAGCCGGGCACGATCCACGCGCCGCCGACGTCGAGCACCCGGCCGCCGTCCGGCGGGGGGAGGTCGGGGCCGATCGCCGCGATCCGGTCGCCGACGATCAGCACGTCGGTGTCCGGCCGGGGCGGGGCGCCGGGCCCGTGGACCACGGTGGCGCCCCGGAGCAGCCGCGCCGCGGGGGTCATCGGCTGTCTCTTATAC
>JBEBJW010000937.1:0-3620 GCA_040079715.1 Myxococcota bacterium
GAGCCGGGGTCGCCGGGACCTCGTTCAGGGTGAACTGGAGCTTCCGGAACCGCTTCGCGGCGCACCGGAGGATCGTCGGCGACTGGACCTTCGAGGTCTCGTCGGCCAGCGTGTCGTACACCTGCCCGTCCTTCGACAGCGCGAGCTGGAGCGTCATCCGGCCCTTGAGCGCCTCGCCGGCCGCGATCGCCTGCTCGCCGCAGTACCCGATCCCGCCGAGCTCGCGGCGGACCAGATCGTTGACCTGGTTCGCGTCGGCGACCGGGCCCTGCAGCGCGATCCCCATCCGGACGTTGGTCGGCTGCGGGAGCTCCCACACGCTCGCCGCCTCGGCCCGCACGACCTCGTACTCGTCGGTCGTCAGCGCGCACCACCGGGCCGCGTTCATCGTCAGCGCCGGCAGCTCGACCGCCGCGCCCTCCGCCGGAGCCGCGCCCTCGGCCGGAGCCGCACCGTCGACCGCGCCGTCCGCCGCCGGGAGCGCCGGGCCCTCGAGCAGGTACGGCATGCAGCTCGTGACGATGTCACCGACCTTGCGCTTCGCCATCAGCACGTGGACCCCGGTCGAGCCGGAGGTGGTCAGCGCCGCGGCCGAGTACTCGATCGGATCGAGCGAGTCGTCGTGCTGGCCGAACCAGGTGGTGGGCCCGAAGTTCACCTCGGGCGAGCCCGCGATGATCCACAGGTCCGTCTTCAGGTCGCGGCCGGCCGCGATCTGCACCGGGAGGAACGTCGTCTGGAGGCGCGCGATCTCCGGCGGGACGAACGTGCCGGACGGCACCTCCGACGCGCGGAGCATCAGGAACCCCTTGCCGCCGCTCTTCTCGAGCACCGGCAGGAGCTGCTCGGCCTCCATCCCCCGCTCGGCCGCGATCAACGGCGGCCGGGTCGACGCCTCGGCCTCCTCGAGCAGCGTCCCGTCCTCGACCCACTTCCGCCCGTTCCACTTGAACTTGCGGACCCAGTGGTCCATCTCGAACGCGTACACGTCGCCGTACCCGCCATCGGCCAGCCGGACGACCTGGGAGGTCTCGCCGCGGGTGATCAGCGCCACGCCGAGGTCGGCCCCCATGTCCTTGTACATCTCGACCGCGGGGAGGTTGGTCGCCACGACGTACACCGAGCTGAACCCGGCGCCCTCGAGCAGCCGGAACACGCCGACCATCACCATCAGCGCGACCACCGCGAACATGTCGAACATCGTGTACCGGACCACGACCTCGCCGATCTCCGCGAAGAACCCGAAGAACGCGATCAGGGCGCCGACGAACAGCGCGATCACGCCGATCGTCACGCCGGGGTCGACCTGGGCCGAGAACAGCGCGATCGCCTTGACCGTGTCCGCCGCGTTCAGCAGCTCACCGTCCGCCGCGAACGCGGTGATCCGGTTACCGATGTCCATCGCGCGGAACCCGTGGTACACGGCGAACAACAGCGAGGCCGACGCGGCGAACCGCATCCCGGCGACCCGGAACATGTCGTCGTCGGTCGACCGGCGGGTGGCCGCGGCCGCGACCCCGAGGCCGCCGACCAGCACGACCAGGGCGAGCAGGTACGCCCCGCCGCCGATCCCGGTCTTCCAGGCGGCGATCGCGATCACCAGGGCGCCGATCGCGCTGGTGGCCGCGGCGCCGCCGGCCGCGACCGGGGTGAACCGAGGCTCGGCCCCGGGGACCACGGCCGAGCCGACCGCGGCGGCCCAGGTGGCGGCGACCAGCACCAGGGCTGCGCCCCACCGCGCCAGCCAGTCGACCATCATCGCGTTCCACGCGCCGCCCATCGCGACGATCGGGATCCGATTCGCCTCTGCGCTCTCGACCGCGCCGAGGACCGAGGTGGTGGCGACCCACCCGCCGAACGCGCCGACCGCGAGCAGCAGGTACGGCGCGACCAACAACGCCGACAGCGGGACCCGCCGCTTGGTGAACGCGAGGGCGCCCCCACCGGCAGCGATCACCAACCCGAGGACCACACCCAGGATGACGAGGTACCCGAGGGGGCCAGCATGAGTGAACACGTCCGACATCGGACCTCCGCAAACAGCCGCACGTGTAACAGACGCGTGCGCGGCGTTCCGGTTCCCATGCCCGCTCGTCCGGGCCCCGATTCGGCTCCCCTTGGACTTCCATCGGTACACCCTCGACGATTCCACCTGCAAAGGTTTCGACAGATGCGGCGGGGTCGGCGCTGGGCCCGGATCGCGGATCCCCGGTCGGGGGCGGGCGCGCGGCGAGCGGTTACCAGGCGGCGGCGACGGAGGAGATCCCTTGGACGTCCTGTTCCTGTCCCCCGCGTACCCGCCGGAGATGGTCCAGTTCACCCGCGGCCTCGCCGAGGTCGGCGCCCGGGTGTGGGGGATCGGCGACGCGCCGTTCGACGCGCTCCCGGAGTCGGTCCGGCGCAACCTGACCGGCTACCTGCAGGTCCCGGCGATCCTCGACGAGGACGACGTGATCCGCCGGGTGTCCGACTGGCTCGGCGGACGGCGGCCGGACCGGATCGAGGGGCTGTGGGAGGTCGTGACCACCCTCGCCGCCCGGCTGCGCGAGCGCCTCGGCGTGCCCGGGATGTCGGTCGACGCGGTGTACGGGTTCCGCGACAAGGTCGTGATGAAGCAGCGGGTCGAGGCCGCCGGGCTGCGGGTCCCGCGCACCGCCCGGGTCCGGACCGCCGACGAGGTCCGCCGGTTCGCTGCGGCCACCGGGTACCCGCTGGTCGTCAAGCCGGTCGACGGGGCCGGCAGCGCCAACACCCACCGGATCGGCGGCCCGGCCGAGCTCGAGGACGTGCTCGGGCGGATCGGCGGGCTGCCCGAGGCGTCGCTCGAGGAGTTCGTCACCGGAGACGAGTACACGTTCGAGACGCTGTGCGTCGACGGGCGGGTCGTGTTCCACAGCGTGTCGTTCTACGAGCCGAACGTGCTCGACGCGCGGCGCAACGAATGGATCAGCCCGATCATCTTCACCGTGCGCGACCCGGACGACCCGCGGATCGCGGTCGGGCCGCGGATGGGCCTCGACGTGATCCGGGCGCTCGGGATGGGGACCGGGTTCACCCACATGGAGTGGTTCCACCGGCCCGACGGCGAGGCCGTGTTCGGCGAGATCGCGTGTCGGCCGCCGGGCGCCAACATGGTCGACCTGATGAACTACGCGAACGACGTCGACCTGTTCGTGGAGTGGGCCCGGCTCGTGGTCCACGGCCGGTTCGAGGCGCCGATCCACCGACCGTGGAACGCGGCGATGGTGTTCAAGCGGGCCCGCGGGCACGGGCGGATCCGCGGGGTCGACGGGCTCGACCGGTTCGTGGCGCGGTACCGGCCGTACGTCGCCCGGGTGGACCTGCTGCCGATCGGCGCCCCGCGGCGGAACTGGGAGCAGACGTTCCTCGCGGACGGCAACCTGGTGATCCGCCACCCCGACAAGGCCGTGTGCCTCGGGATGGCGCGCGAGGCGGCGGCGACGATCCACCTGTACGCGGAGTGACGATGGACCTCGGGCTCGGCGGGCGGGTGGTGGTGGTGACCGGCGCGTCGTCGGGGATCGGGCGGGCGATCTGCGAGCGGTTCCACGCGGAGGGCGCGCGGGTCGTGGCCCACGGGTTCCGCGCGTTCGACGGCC
>JBEBJW010000938.1:0-3617 GCA_040079715.1 Myxococcota bacterium
TCCCGCGGATCGCCACCGGTCGCCACCACGACCGCCGCGGTCTTCTTTCCGATCAGCCCCGATAGATCGTGCACCGAGCCCTCCTCCTTCGTGAGGTCCTCGATCCGAAGGATGGCCTTCCGGGCCAGCTGACGGCACCGCTGCGCCTCCCGCGCGGCCTCCTGGATCCACTGGCGCTCCTCTTCCACCGGAGGGAGCCCTAGCGTCGTGTGCGCGCTGCGGAGGATCCGCTCCACCTTCTCGGAGTCGAGATGCGCGCCCCCGGTCTTGCGCATCAACTGTCGCGCCGCGTCCTCGTCCGCTGCCACGGCCTGGGGCGATGTCGAGACGCTCCTCCGACCGACGACGGGCCGGGCCGCCGGCTGCCGCTGGCCGAGATCCGCCGGGTGCGACCGCGACCCGGGAGCGACAGCGGCCCCGCGAGGTGCTGCCCGTGGGACCGGATGGTGCCGGACGGCGTTGGCTCGACCAGCGGCCCGAAGACTCGCGTCAGGAGCGTAGGAACGCTCCGCTCCTACAGCGCCGAGCCGTCCGCCCGGTGGCCGGGGCTGAACGCCCCGATCGCGCCGACGACCGACGTGTGGACGACGTAGGTCCCGCCGGGGAACAGCTCGGGGTCGAGCACGATCGACGCGTCGTTGCCGGCCTCGGCGCCGAACGCGTGGGTCGCGACCACGGCGCCGCCGGCGTCCTCGACCGTCACCGAGTCCGGGCTGCTGGTGGTCAGCCCGAGGACGCCGGTGCTCGCCGTCACGAACGCGACCCCGGGGGCGACCCCGCAGTGCGGCGCGGGGTTCGACCCGTCGAACGTCGGCGAGCCGGCGCCGAACACGACCAGCACCCCGCCCGGCGCGACCACGGTGCCGCCGGCGAACGTGTGCCGGACCTGCACCCCGTCGGACACGGTGCCGCCGGACAGGTCGACCGGCGCGGTGCCGACGTTGACCAGCTCGATGAACTCGTCCTGGCTGGTGTCGACCACGCCGTCGCAGTTCGCGTCGCCGTCGACCGCCGACGGGTCGGCGAGGATCTCGTTCACCAGGAGCAGCGGACCGACGACGGACGAGAACGGCGACCCGTCGGACCGGGTGCCGGGGCTGAACGCGCCGACCGCGCCGACCACGCCGTCGTGCGCGACCATCGGGGAGGTCCGGTCGAGCTCGGGGTCGCGGACCAGACTCGCGTCGTTGCCGCCCTCGGCGCCGTACACGACGAGGTCGAGCGGGAACCCGAGCGGGCCGCCGAGCGTGATCGTGTCGCCGCCGTTGTTCAGCGACAGGCCGCCCTCGGTCGCGAGCTCGGCCGACACCCCGGGCGCGAGCGGGCCGCACCACGGGTCGAGGCTGGCCCCGCCGTACCCGATCGACCCGCCGGCCACGACGAGGATCGCGCCGCCGGGCGGGACCACGGTGCCCGGGGCGAACCGGTGGGTGATGTCGGCGGCGTCGGTGAGGATGCCGCCTCCGAGCTGGACCGGGACGGTGCCCGGGTTCACGATCTCGATGAACTCGTCGTTGGTGGTGTTGAGCACGCCGTCGCAGTTCGCGTCGCCGCCGACGGCGGGCGGGTCTGCCAGCAGCTCGTCGATCAGGACCGCGAACCCGAACGCGCCGGTGTCGTTGCCGACGATCGGGATCCCCGTGTCGCCGGTCGACCCCGTGTCGCCGGTCGACCCCGTGTCGGCCGTGTCGCCGGGGCCGGGGTCGCTCGACAGCAGGGTGCCGTCGGCCCGGGTCCCGGGCGACCAGGCGTTGATCGCGCCGGCGATCGTGGTGTGCAGAACGTAGCCGGCGAGCGGGTCCACCTCGGGGTCGAGGTTCACGCTCTCGTCGCTGCCGCCCTCGGCGCCGTAGCTCATCGTCGCGAGGACCGACCCGGCGGGGCCGGTGATCGTCACGCTGTCGCCGCTGTTGTTCAGCGACAGGTGGCCGGTGGACGCGGTCTGGACCGTCACGTCCGGCGGGAGCGCGCCGCACCACGGCTCAGCCGACGCGCCGGTCCCGAACCCGGGCGTGCCGGCGGCGAACACCACCACGGTCTCGCCGGGCGCGAGCACGGTGGTGGACGGGAAGGTGTGCTGGAGCGCGGGGCCGGCGTCCTCGAGGATCGCGCCGGCGAGCGACACCGGCACCGAGCCCGCGTTCACGATCTCGACGAACTCGTCGTCGGTCGTGTCGACCAGCCCGTCGCAGTTCGCGTCGCCGTTGGTGGCGGCGGGGTCGGCGAGGACCTCGTTGATCACCAGCGCGAACCCGGGGTCGCCGGTGTCGTTGCCGGGCGCGGCACCCGTGTCCGAGGTGTCGCCGGTGTCGACCGACAGCGGGTCGTGGGGGCTGCCGTCGATCCGGGTGCCGGGGGACGCGGCCCACGCGCTGACGGTGGTGTGCTTGACCATCGGGGCGTCGGAGTACTCGGGCTGGCGGACGATCGACTCGTCGCTGTCGCCCTCGGACCCGTACGCGTAGGTGGTGATCGTGGCCCCGGACGGCTCGATCAGCGACACGATGTCGCCGGTGTTGGTGAACCCGAGGGAGCCGTTGTTCGCCGGCTCGACCACGACCCCGGCGGGCAGCGCGACGCAGAACGGATCGGCCCCGAGCCCGGGGAACGCGGGGGCGCCGCCGCCGAACACGACCCGGGTGCCGCCGGCCGCGATCGTCGAGCCGTTCGGGAACACGTGGCGGACGTTGCCGTCGTCGTGGATCTCGACCCCGGACAGGTCGACGTCGATCGCCAGGGTGTTGACGATCTCGACGAACTCGTCCTGGCTCGTGTCGGCGATCCCGTCGCAGTTCGCGTCCATCGGCCCGGGATCGGCGAGGATCTCGTTGATCACGAGGCCGCTGTAGTCGACGGTCCCGGGGTTGCCGGTGCCGGTGTCGCTCGTGTCGCCGGTGGCGCCGGTGTCGAGGATCGGCCCGACGGTCGAGAAGTCGGCCTGGTTCACCAGGGTGCCCGGGCTGAACCGGTACAGCGCGCCGGGGACCGTGGTGTGGGGGACCAGCGGGCCGCCGGCGAGGTCGGGACGGCGGTTGATCGACTGCGCGTCGTCGGCCTCGGCGAAGAACTGGACCGAGTCCAGCACGGCGCCGGCGGGGCCGGTGAGGGTGATCGTGTCGCCGGCGTTGTTCAGCGACAGGCCGCCGGCCGCGCTGAGCTGGACCGCGACGGTGGCGGGCAGATCGACGCACCACCCGCCGACCGACAGCGCGGTGCCGTCGAGGGCGGGGGCGCCGCCGCCGAACACCACCACCGCGGCGCTCGGGTCGAGCACGGTGCCGGCCGGGAACGTGTGGATCACCCCGGTGAGGTCGGACAGGGTGCCGCCGGACAGGTCGGCGGGCTCGGTGCCGGTGTTGACGATCTCGACGAACTCGTCGTCCGACAGGTCCAGCGCCCCGTCGCAGTTCGCGTCCTGGCTGCTCGGGTCGGCGAGGAGCTCGTTGATCACGACCCGGAACCCGGGGGCGCCGGTGTCGTTCGGGTCGGCGTCGGCGTCGCTGTCGGCGTCGGCGTCCGTGTCGGCGTCGGCGTCGCTGTCGGCGTCGGCGTCGCTGTCGGCGTCGGCGTCCGAATCGGCGTCGGCGTCGGCGTCGCCGTCGGGGGTGGTGTCGGGG
>JBEBJW010000939.1:0-3611 GCA_040079715.1 Myxococcota bacterium
AAGGTCGAGGCGGTCGCGCCGAAGGTCGAGGCGGTCGCGCCGAAGGTCGAGGCGGTCGTGCCGAAGGTCGAGGCGGTCGCGCCGAAGGTCGCGGCGGTCGCGCCGATTGAGGTCGCGCCGAAGGTCGAGGCGGTCGCGCCGATCGAGGCGGTCGCGCCGACGACGGTCCCGACCGAGAAGGAGCTGCCGGCGGCCGAGGTCGTGGTGCTCGACGACCGGGAGCGGCCTGAGGCGGTCGACGCGGTGACCGAGCGGGCGCAGGTGGTCGAGGAGGTCGACGTCGAGGAGGACGAGGAGGCCGAGATCCTGGCCGAGCCGGCCGAGCTCGAGCAGAAGAAGCCGGCGGCGGCGGCGGCGTCCGGCGAGGGCGGCGCTGCGATGACCGTCGACACGCCGGACCGGACCGCGGTGGTGATCCCGGCCGCTCCGGACGAGGAGGCGGCGCTGAAGGTCCCGGAGCCGGAGGCGGTCGCCCCCGCCGCGGACGAGCGGTCGGCCGGTCCGGACGAGGAGGAGCAGGCGCAGGTCGAGGTCGCCGCCGAGCTCGAGGTGCAGGAGGAGCCGGAGGTCGCGGTCGCGCTCGGAGCCGCGGCTGGGGTCGATCCGCTGCTCCTGCTCGACGCGAAGGCGCTCGGCAACTCGGACCAGGCGAAGCGCAAGGCGCTCGGGCCCGACGGCGCCGCAGCGATCGCGGCCGCGGTGGCCGAGGCGGCCGACGGCCTCGGCGCGGCGGCCCTCGACGACAGCGCGCTGGCGGCGGTGTCCGACCGCGTCCGGGCCTCGCTCGACGTGGCGGAGATCCTCGAGGCGCGCCGAGACGGGCGGCTCGACGAGCTGGTCCGTGGCGTGCTCCAGACCGACGCGCTCGCGTCGCGCGACGAGGTGGTGATCGCCCTCCAGCAGCTCGTCCAGGACCCGTCCGCGCTCGCGGGGCTCGCTGTCGACGCGGACCCGGCCACACGCGCGGGCACCCTCGCGGTGCGGGTGATCGAGCACCTCGCGATCGCGCTGGTCGACCCGGCGGATCTGTTCGCGCTCGCCGCGTACGATCACCACGATCTGCTGGTCAACGTGGTGCTGACCGACCGGGCGCTGAACGCGGGCCGATCGCTGTCGCCGATGGCGCTGCGGATGGGCGGGTTCGCGTCGGTGCTGTTCCAGCTCGTGGTCGACGGGCTCGGCCCGGCCGACGGCCTCGGCGCCGAGGCGGGGGGCGAGGCGGCCGATCCGGCCCTCGCAGCCGAGTCGCTCCGCGCGGGGATCGTCGGGATCATGAAGCTCCTCCGCACCGTCGCCGCGACGTCGAGCTAGACCGGATCCACGATGGCAGAACGTTCGGGATGCCTGTCGCTGCTGGTGCCGCCCGCGGCCCTGAGGTCGCTCGGGGGCTCGGGGTTGGCGCGGATCGATCCGTCGACGGTCCACCCGCTCGACCGCCCGGCCCTGGCCAGGGCCCAGGCCGCTGCCGAGGCCGCCCACCGGGCGTTCACCACCCCGGACGCGCCGGAGATCGCGGTCGCGGATCTGGCGGACCGGCTGTCGAAGCTGCTCGCCGTGGTCCACCGGCTGGCGGTCGAGCTGGCGCGCGCCCGGCGGTTCCTCGAGCGGAACGATCCGGATCGGCTCGCCCGGGAGCGGACCGACCTCGAGCTCCGGCGGCTCGGCGCGACGGCCGGGGAGATCCTCGCCCTGCGGACCGCGTCCGAGGCCCTGTCCACCCGATCGCGGCTCGCCGAGCAGGTCCGCGGCGACCTCGCGACGTTGACCGCCCGGCTCCACGCCGCCGCCGCCGAGCTCGAGGCGTTCCGCGCCCGGGTCGAAGCCCGGACCGACGCCGCCGCGCTCGGCCTCGAGCTGGCGACCGCCCGCGACGCCGCCCAGTCCGCCCTCGACGCGTACGATCGGACCCGCCGCGAGCTCGAGGCGCTGGCATGACCGGCCCGCGCGCAGGCGGCTCCCCGCTCCGCCGGATCCCGGTGTGGGACGATCCCCGGATGGAGGACCACCACCCCGGCCCCGGCCATCCCGAACGACCCGAGCGCCTCCGGGCGATCCGGACGGCGCTCGCCGATCATCCCGCGGTCGACTGGCGCAGCCCCCGACCGGCCACCGCCGACGAGCTCGCCACCGTCCACGATCCGGCGTACGTCGCGCGGATCCTCGCCGGGCGCGGCGAGGCGCGGTCGCTCGACGCGGACACCCACACCTCCCCGGGCTCGGTCGACGCCGCGCTGCTCGCCGCCGGGGCGGTGCAGGACGCGGTCGACGCGGTGATCGCCGGCCCGGAGCGCGCCGCCGTGGCGCTGGTCCGCCCGCCCGGCCACCACGCCGAGCGCGATCGGGCGATGGGGTTCTGCTTGTTCGCGAACGTCGCGATCGGCGCCCACCGCGCGCTCGCGAGCGGCGCGGTCGGTCGGGTGCTGATCGTCGACTGGGATGTTCACCACGGCAACGGCACCCAACACCTGGTCGATCACCGGCCGGAGGTGCTGTTCTTCAGCACCCACCAGGGCTTCGGGTTCTACCCGGGCACCGGCGGGGCGACCGAGCGCGGCGTGGGCAACGTGATCAACGTGCCGCTCCGGGCCGGCGCCGGTCACGACGCGCTGGTCGGCGCGTTCACCGACCAGCTCGTGCCCGCGGCCGACCGGTTCCGCCCCGAGCTCGTGTTGGTCAGCGCCGGGTTCGACGCGCACGCGGCGGATCCGCTCGGCGGGCTGCAGGCCACCGAGGAGACGTTCGCCGCCCTGTGCGGGATCGCGCTCGGGATCGCCCGTCGCCACGCGGGAGGCCGGATCGTGCTCGCGCTCGAGGGCGGTTACGATCTCGGCGCGCTCGGGCGCAGCGTCCGGGCCTGCGTCGACGTTCTCGCCGCGGAGGCGACGTGATTCCGGTTTGGTTCGCCGCGACGGCCAGCGCCCACGTTCCGGTCGTGTACATCACCAGCGCCGACGAGGACTGGTGCGCGGTGATCAACGGCACGGTCGGCAGCGACATCGTCCTGCTGATGCCCGGGATCTACACTGGCCCGTGCGACGCCGAGGCCAAGCTGTCGAACCAGCCGGGCGAGCAGACCACCGTCGAGTCGTTCGACCCCCTCGATCCGGCGGTGTTCACCGGCAGCACCGCCGACTACGTGCTCCGCGCCACCGGCGAGAGCCTGCTGCTGGTCCAGCTCGAGTTCCGCGACCTGCCCCCCGGGGTCGACGCCGTCCGGGTGGGCGACATCCGGGAGTTCTGGGTCCGGTACGGCTGGTTCCGGAACCTCCCCGGGCACGGGATCGTCCACGACGGCGTCGTCGACAACCTGGTGGTCACCGACTCCGAGTTCACCGACGTCGATCGCCCGATCGATCTCGGCTGCGACGGCGGCTGCCCGATCCCGCGGTTCGAGGTGTCGGAGAGCCTGTTCGTCGGCGGGTCGGAGGCGCTGGCGGTCGGTGCGGGGACCTGGGGCACGATCCGGGAGAACGTGTTCGGCGACGTGGCGGTCGGGATCCGGGCCGGCGGCGCGGTCGGCGGCGAGCTCGAGCTGGTCGGGAACCTGGTCGACGCGGTCGGGGCGGGGATCGTCCTCGAGTCGGGGCCGGTGCTGGTCGACGCGAACATCG
>JBEBJW010000940.1:0-3609 GCA_040079715.1 Myxococcota bacterium
CGCGAGGACCGAGGGCCCGCCGGAGTCGAGGCCCGGTCCGGTGTCGCCGGCGGTCGTGGCGCCGGTCCCGCCGGTCTCGACGGGCGGGGTGACGGCGCCGGTCCCGCCGGTCTCGACGGGCGGGGTGACCGCGCCGGTGTCGCCGGTCTCGGCGGTCGTCCCGGTGTCTCCGGTTGTGCCGGGCGTCACGGCCCCGGTGTCGCCGGTCTCCCCGGTCGTCCCGGTGGCCGCGCGCGCCTCGACCGACCACGACACCCACAGCAGCAGTGGAACCACGAGGCCTCCCCTCGAGGCCCCCTTCGGACGGTCCGGTCGACGGTTGAGCCGCCGCGGTCTCCCCCGCCGTTACACCCGGGTCCGCAGGCGCTGGGCCTTGCAGTGCGGTCGGAGCGAGCCGTAGGCCGCGATCGCGCTCCGGGTGTTGCCCATCTGGCGGAGCTGCGCGCCGACCACCTCCATCTGCCGCACCACCGCGGCCTCGAGCTCGCCGAGCGCCGCGCCGAGCTCCGCCCGGTCCACCGAGGTCGTGATCCGGGCGACGATCCGCACCCGGGCCACCGCTTCACCGATCTTGTCCGCCGCGAGCGAGCCCGAGTCCACATCCCGCGCGAGGGCGCGGATCTCGGCCACCACCGCGGCCCCGGTCACGGTACGGACCGGACCAGCAGCTCGGTGAACCCTTCGAGGACCGGCTGGATCGCGCGGCTGACCGCCCGGGCCCGCGCCGGATCGGTGTCCCGGCCGGCGGCGATCAGCTCGGACACCGACCACCGGTACAGCCCGGACAGGTTCTTCACCAGCTCCTCCGACCCCGGGACCGGGTCGAGCGACGCGAGCAGCTCGGCCAGGATCTCCCGGGCGTGGTGGAAGTGGGGGGCGGCCTCGCCCTTCTTCCCGTCGTCGAGCTTGCGCGCGCCGAGCTCGATCCGGCGCTGGAGCTCCTGGAACAGCATCACCACGATCTGGTGGGGAGAGGCCGTCTCGAGCCGGCGGGTCTTGTAGCTGGCGATGGCGTTCATGGCGCTCACTTCGAGGCGGTGGTGCTGGCGGCGAAGAAGCTCGTCAGGTAGCCCTGGGTGGACTGGATCTGGCCGAGCACCGTCTCCATCGCGGTGAACTGGTCGCGCAGGATCTTCGCGTACGAGTCCATCCGGTCCTCGGCGGCGGCGATCGAGTCGTTCAGGTCGCTGATCGTCGACTCGAGGCCCTCCTGCCGGTTGACCAGCGAGCCAGTGTCGGAGTCGACGTACAGCTCGTCGATCCGGCTCG
Organism: Myxococcota bacterium; assembly: GCA_040079715.1. GTDB lineage: Bacteria > Myxococcota_A > UBA796 > UBA796 > JACKER01. The sequence continues at coordinate 1,270 of JBEBJW010000940.1, forward strand.
CCATCACCCCGAGCGGGCCGTCGGTGGAGGTGAGGAACGTGACCATCCCGTCGGGGTCGTCGTCGAACGCGGCGTCGAACTTCGCGGTGTCCAACGTTAGTTTTCCGTCGCGGCCGGTCGACACGCCGATCATCGACAGGGCCTGGAACGACGTGTCGGCGACGGTGTACCGGTTGGACGCCATCAGCCCGAGGTCCTCGACCGCCCGGCGGGTGGTCGCCTCGCCGACCAGCGGGCCGCGGATGTCCTGGTCGAGGTTGTACACGGTCTGCTGCGCGTAGTAGTCGATCGCGGCGTTGAACGAGTCGATCACGGCTTTGAACTTCTCGCGCATCGCGTCGTGATCCTCCGTCACCTTGACCGTGTCGGCGGTGGTGCCCTTCTGGAGCAGATCGATCCGGATCCCGGGGATCGCGCCGTCCAGCGTGTTCGACGCGACGTGGATCGTGACGCCCGAGATCTGCACCGTGGCGTCGACGGCGCTGGTGTTCTCGGTGAACGCGGGGGCGGTGCCGCCGGTGAGGGCGGAGGCGTCGAACTCGAGGCTGTTCGCGGCGCCGGTCGACAGGCCCTGGACCATCAGCTTGTACCGGCCGGTGGTCGCGCCGGTGTCGATCACGTACGCCGCCAGGCCGTCGACGCCGCTCAGCGCGTCCGCGAGGCCCTGGAGCGAGTTGTTGGTCCCGTCGATCGTCAGGTCGGTCTGGACCCCGCCGACGGTGACCGAGAACGTGCCGGTCCCGAGCGTCGCCGCGGACTTGTCGTCGTACCCCTGGGAGACCGACGTCTCCGCCGAGGCGAGGTTGTCGACCTGGATCGCGTACGAGCCCGCGATCGCGCCGGACGACGCGGTCACCGCGACCTGGCTCGAGCTGCTCTCGACCTTGTACGCCTGGAACTCGGCGGCGGTGTCGATCGTTTTGATCGTGTCGGAGAGGGTGGTGAACCTCCCCTTCACGCCGGCCACGGCCTCCTTCTGCTTCTCGTAGTCGGAGACCTGGACCTTCATCGTCGCGATCGGCACCGACTGGGCGGTGAGGATCGCGTTGATCAGCGCCGTGGTGTCCAGACCGGACACGATCCCGTCGACGGTCGTCATGAGTCACCTCTTCCTTCTCGTCTCGGATCACGGGGCGCGGGATTGAAGATCGAAAAACCGATGTGCAACCAGAACGGGCGGACCTGAAGAACGGAGCGAAAGTGCGAAAGAGAGGAGCCGGCGCCCACGACCCACAGGGGCCGTGGGCGCCGGAAGAACCATCAGCCGAGGAGGCGCAGCGCACCCTGGTTCACGGTGTTCGCCTGCGCGAGCACCGCGACGCCGGCCTGCTGCAGGATCTGGTTCTTCGACATCTCGGAGGTCTCGTAGGCGAAATCCGCGTCGCGGATCCGGCTCTCGGCGCCGGCGATGTGCTCGGTGTAGGTCTCGAGGTTCCGCGTGGCGGACTCGAGGCGGTTCTGGCTCGCACCGAAGTCGGCGCGGTAGCCGTTCACGGTGTCGAGCGCGGTGTCGAGGACGGTCAGGGCCGCCTGGCCGCCGCCCGAGGTCGACAGGTCGATCGAGCCGGTGTCGACGCCGAGGGTCGTGGCGCGCAGGTCACCGAGCTTGATCGTGATGCGGTCGTTCGCGGTGTTGTTGATGCCGACCTGCACGTCGAGCTGGGTGTTGGCGCCGTCGCCGAGGGTGACGCCGTTGAACTCGGTCACGTTCGCGATCCGGTCCACTTCGCCGGCCAGCTCGCTGAACTCGGTCTGGATGTAGGCGCGCTCGTTGTTGTCCAGGGTCTCCGAGGAGCTCTGGACCGCGAGCTCGCGCATCCGCTTGACGATGTTGCCGACCTCGTTCGTCGACCCTTCCGCGACTTCGATCAGCGACACACCGTCGTTGGTGTTCCGCATCGCCTGGCGCAGGCCCCGCTGGGCCGCCGACAGGTTCTCGGCCACGCCGAGGCCGGCCGCGTCGTCACCGGCCTTGGTGATCCGGAGGCCGCTCGAGATCTTCGCGAACGAGGAGCTGAGGCTGCGGTTGACGCCGTTCAGGTTGGTGAGGGCGTTCTGCGCGGCCATGTTCGTGTTGACGGTGAGAGCCATGGTGATTGCACTCCTCGGTGAGTCGGTTGTCGGTTCGGGTTCGGTTCGTCGCGCGAGGCTGCGTGCCTCGCTGCCTCGCACTGGTTCTCGGATCGCCGTCCGCCGGTTTACAGGCTTTTGCGGTATCGCTCGAAACTCGGCGTTCGAGCCGTCCCGCTGGATCGGTTACAGCGGGCCGTGTCCCACCCGGCCCGGATTCGGCCCAGCGGGGTGGAGGTCGGACATGTTCGCGACGTGGAACCGGTGGGT
>JBEBJW010000941.1:0-3609 GCA_040079715.1 Myxococcota bacterium
CGTCCCGCTGCCGGATCCGGTCGTCGGGCGGCCGATCCCCGCCCCGACGCCGTCGCTCGCGCCCGAGGACGTCGTGGACCCCGGCGTGTCCGCGTTCGCTCCGTCCCCGCGGGTGGCGCCCGCCGCGATCGCCGGCGAGGTCGGGTACCTGAACGTCACCGCGACCCAGCGCGGCCTGCCGGTGCTGCTCGACGGGACCCAGATCGGCCAGACGACCCTGGTCCGGCTCGAGGTCGCGGTCGGCGACTACGAGGTCACCGTGCCCGGCTACAACTGCGCCCCGCGGCTGATCGAGCTCCGTCGGAGCCAGGTGGTCAACGTCGCGTGCAAGTAGCGGCCCGGTCGGCGCCCCGGTCACGCCCGATCAGCGCTTGAACCGCTCCGGATCGACCCAGTTCCCGGCGATCTGGATCCCGTAGTGGAGGTGCGGCCCGGTGGAGCGGCCGGTGTTGCCGGAGAGCGCGAACGTCTCACCGCGGGCGATCACCGTGCCCTGGACCACCGGGGTCGACGACAGGTGGCAGTACGCGGTGCGGACACCGTAGCCATGGTCGATCACCACGTACTGGCCGCTGACCGCCGACTTGCCCACCACGGCCAGGGTGCCCCGCTGGGCCGCGAGCACCGGCGTGCCGATCGGGACCGCGAGATCGACGCCCTCGTGGAACTTCTTCTCGCCGAGGGTCGGGTGGATTCGGTCCCCGAACGGCGAGGTCAGGCGGTAGTCCACCGTCAGCGGCCACCCGAGGTCGAGCGCGGTCGCGAGGGCGAGGGTCCCGCCGACGAACCGATCGGCCTCCGACGCGGCGCCCCCTGACAGGTACCGGCGGTGGCCGTCGTACGACTCCGGATCCGGCTCTCCCGCTGCGACCGCGCGGGCGACGGCGCGATCCCGCTGGTCCTGGCCGAGGGCCGCGACCTCCAGCACCAGCCCCGCGTCGCGGTGGACCTTCCACAGCGCGTCGAGCTCGCCGAGGGCGGACTCGGGGGTCGGCGCCACCCCGCGGGCCTCCAGCACCGCCACCAGGGCCGCCGGGAGCTCCTGCGCGAGGGTCGTCCGGGCGGCGGTCCGCCACGGCTCGGGGAGCTGGTCCGCGTCGACGGGACCCGTCGCCGGGACCACCGCGAGATCGAGCGGCGGAGCCACCGCCCCGGACGAGAAGTACGCCGTCAGCGACGGCAGATCCGCCTGGTGCCCGCGGACCCGCGCCGCCCCGTACGACGCGAGGCCGCCAATCGGGGTCCGGGTGATCACCGCCGCGACCGCGATCAGCACCAGCAGCGCGTCGAGCAGCCCGAGTCGGGCGGTGGGATCGCCCCGTCGACGCCCGGGCGACTTGCCGCCGCGGGAGCGCGTCCCTGGACTGGACGTCCGACGGCCGAGCTCGCGGATCGCGGCGCCGATGTCGCTCACGTGAGCCACCCCCACAGCGGCAGGCCGTACCGGATCGCCAACCCGGCGACCAGCAGCGCCGGCCAGATCGTGATCGCTCCATCCCACCGGTGACCCGGGATCGGGGTCTGGCGCGCGATCCGGACGAGGCCCGGCCAGCCGAGCCGCGCCGCCACCACGATCGCGCCGATCCACCCCGCCGGAGACGCCGCTGGGGCCCACCACCCCGCGACCGCGTCCTCGATCGCCATCCCGATCACCCACGCGCCGGCGAGGGTGGTCGCCGCCCACGCGATCGGGGCCGCCACCGCGTGCGGGGTCGCCCGGGCGGACCACCCGGCGAACGCCGATCCGAGCCCCGCGCGGTCGAGCGTGAACGCCGGCGTGTCGTACGCGCGGAACGACGCGACGGCCATCCAGCCCGCCACGTACAGCTCGAACAGCACCGCGGTCCAGGTGCCGACGGTCAGCGGCTGATCCGGCTCCGGCCATGGGATCCCCGAGCCGGCGAGGGCCGAGGTGATCCCGTCGTCCAGCCGGTCGCACGCGAGGTGGACCCCGAGGAGCACCACCGCGAGCTGGCCGATCCACGCCCACGCGGGGCGGGTCCGCGCCACGAGCGCGTCGAGACCGAGGAACCAACGAATCACCGGCGGTGAGCCTCCCGGGTGCGGTCCCGAACGGACGCGCTCCCGCCTGGCTTACGGTATGCCGGTCGAGGACATTGCGCGATCGAGGTCGGCGAGCCAGGTCTCGGCCGTCCGGGTCGGGTCGAACAGCACCGCGCCGACCGCGCGGAACAGCACCGAGTGCACCTCCCCGCGCTCGGTGATCGTCACCCGGGTGCCCGCCCCGTCGGGCGCGAGCTCGATCGTCCAGGTGCCGCCGAACGCGGTCTGGTCGACCACCTCGGTCACGAGGCGCGCCGGCGCCGTCTCCTCGACCACCCGCAGGGCGAGGACGTCGCCCCACCGGTTGGTCTCCTCGATCCGGTCGCCGACCCGCCGGACCGCGGTCGCCGCCGACCGCCACGTCGCCTGTTGGTCGAACGCGACGATCGTCGCCCACACCCGCTCGGGCGGCGCCGATATCGCCCGGGTCGCGGTGGCGACGTGCGACCGGGGCCGCGTCGCGCCGAACACGTACACCACGACGGCCACGACCGCGATCGCGACCAGTCCCCCGACGATCCACTTCACGACGACCTCCTGCACGCGTCGACCAACAGCGACAGCCCGCGGACCACGGCGGCGCGCTCGTCCTCCCCGAGGCTCGCCACCGCGGCGCGCAGCCGGCCGGGATCGAGCCCCGAGCCGCGACCGATCGCGTCCCGACCGGCCTCGGTGAGCGACAGGGCGATCCGCCGTCGGTCGGTCAGGTGGCGGGTCCGGACGACCAGCCCGCGCGCCTCGAGGTCGGACAGCGCCTCGGACAGCGTGCCGTTCGACACGCCGAGGTGGGCCGCGAGCTCCTTCGGCGAGCCGCCGTCCACGAGGTGCGTCAGCACGCCGAGGTCCCGCGGCGACACGTCGCTGCGGTCGGTCGGGTGGACGGCGTGGAGCGCGTGCCACACGCGCGGGTACAGGTCGCGGACGGCGTCCGCGGTCGCGTCGGGGTCCATCTGTTCCCGGTACGCCGCCGACGATCGTTCGTCGAACCGAACGATCCGGGGCTACTCCTCGTCCTCGTCGCTGTCGTCGCTGTCGTCGCTGTCGTCGTCCGCGTCGGCGGCCTCGAACGCCGTCCGCTCGTTCGGCTCGCCCCACCAGGTCAACAGGAGCTTGAACAGCGCGAGCTCGTCCTCGAACGCGAAGTCGCGCTGGGCCGGCCCGGTGTCGTTCAGCGGGAGGCCGAACCAGGTCGAGGTCGGGATCGCCTCGGCGAGCAGCGCGTGGACCGCCGCGACCGTCGCCGGCGGCTCGTCCCGGATCCAGTCGGCGATCACGGCCTCGGTCGGGGGGCTGCCCGACTGGAGCTGGACCGCGCGCGCGATCACCACCAGCGCGAGCGCGCGGCTCGGACGGTCCGGCGCCACCGCGACCCGCGCCGGGACCGCGACCTCGTCGAGCCCGAGCGACCAGCACAGCCACCGGAGCCGCAGCGCGTCGCGCCGGGCGTGGTGGAGCAGCCCGATCCCGCCGGACGGGAGCGGCGACTCGACCGGACCGGACGGGAGCTGGGCGGACAGGTCCGGCGGGAGCCAGGGGTGGTCGCCG
>JBEBJW010000942.1:0-3595 GCA_040079715.1 Myxococcota bacterium
GCTCCTCGCCGGTGCCGGATCGCCCGCCGACCGAGGCCGACGCGAGCAGCCGGTCCCCGTGGACGGTGGCGATCCCGCCGCCCTCGAACACGGGCTCACCGGCGCCGACCCACGCCGCCGCGGCGCCGGTGGGCAGCGACAGGTCGAGGTACGGGGCGAGCGCGACCGGGCCGCTGTCGACGATCTTCGCCTTCGCCGCGAGCCGCAGGTCGCCGAGGTGGGTGACCGTGTCGACCCGGTACCCGTCGGTGAACAGGTGGACCGGGATCTCGGTCCCGAGCTGGACCGGGCCGAGCGAGTACCACGCGAGGAGGTGGGCGGTCGCGACGGCCGACAGCACCGGGACCTCGTCCGAGCGGTCGTCCGGACGGAACACGAACGGGTCGTCCGCGTAGTCGAACAGCAGCCCGAGCCCGCCAGCGCCGAGCGGGTGGGTCTCGGCGTCCTCGACCCGGGTGGTCATCCCGCCGTCGACCGACGGGGAGAACCGCTGGGCGTCGACCTCCTGGGCCGACGCGGCGGGCGGCGCGAGCGTGGCGGCTGCGGCGATCAGCAACCCCGCCCTCCGGCTCGCGGCGCGTTGCCGGCGCCGCCAGATCAGCGCCACCACCGCGGTGGCCCACCACGGCGCCCCGTGCGCCGCACCGGGCGCGACCGAGCACGCCCCTCCGGTGAACGATCCGCGGCTGGCGAACGGGTTCGGGTCGCCGGTGACCTCGCCCGGGAGTGGTTCGTCGGTGTCGACCGGCGGGACGCCCTGGCCGGTGTCGCAGAACCCGTCCTCGTGGTCGTCGTCGATCCGGTCCGGGACCTCGTCGCAGTCGACGTCGCCGAGCTCGTTCTCGTCGAGCCGCCCGTCGTCGTCGGAGTCGAGGTCCCGGAAGTCTGCGTCCCCGTCGCGATCGGTGTCGCGCGGGTTGCCGGCCACGTCGACCAGTCCCTCGTCCGCGTCCGACCACCCGTCGTCGTCCGAGTCGAGATCGTGCCGATCCGGGACCCCGTCCTCGTCGAAGTCGTCGAGGCCCTCGTACCGGTCGCCGATCCCGTCCCCGTCGGAGTCGACGTCCAGGAAGTCCCCTGCCCCGTCGGCGTCGCCGTCGGCCGCCCCCTCGTCCGCGTCGAGGATCGTGTCGCCGTCGGCGTCGAGATCCTGGAACGCGCCGAACCCGTCCGCCTCCGGATCCGCTACCCCCTCGTCCGCGTCGAGGATCGTGTCGCCGTCCGCGTCGAGGTCCTGGAAGTCCGGCGTCCCGTCGAGGTCGGTGTCGATGTCGGTCTCGGTCGCGTCGAGGATCCCGTCGCCGTCGGAGTCGTCGTCGCCGAAGTCCGGCACACCGTCGCCGTTCGTGTCGCCGAGGCCCTCGGCCAGGTCGAGCACCCCGTCGCCGTCCGAGTCGGCGTCCGGCCCCGCCCCCACGAGATCGTCCAGCTCGTCCGGGATCCCGTCGGCGTCGGCGTCGACGTCGTCGGTCGGATCGAGCGGATCGGTCTCCCACGGATCGACCGCGCCATCGCCGTCGGGGTCTTCCTGGCCGTCGGCCAGCCCGCCGCCGTCCGAGTCGGGATCACCGGGGTCGGTGGTGGTCCCGGGGTCCGCGTCGGGGACGAAGCAGCCCGCCAGGTCGGTCGACGCCGGCCGGACCGCGATCCCCTGCTCGGTCCCGTCCGAGACGCCGTCACCGTCGGAGTCGCATTCGATGCCGTCGTTCGTGCCGTCGGCGTCGAGGTCTCCGTCGTCCTCGCCGTCGAGCACGCCGTCGTCGTCGGTGTCGCCGTCGTCCGGATCCGTCGCGGTGAGGGCCTCCTCGAGATCCGTCGCGCCGTCGAGGTCGCGGTCGATCGTCACCGGGTCCGACAGCACGTCCGCGAGCACGTCGCACACCACCGCGCCGCCGTCGCACCCGCCGAGGTCGTACAGCTCGAGCGGCCAGTACGGGGTCGAGAACGCGGCGAACCGGAGCGGCTGCGCGTCGCCCACCTGGAGGGTCGACCCGAGGTCGGCCCGCGACAGCTGCAGCTCGATCGCGTACCCGGTGAGATCGAGCTCGACCACCGCGGTGGCGCCGTCGAGCGCGGACCCGAACCCGCCGCCGACCGGGGCCACGCCCGACATCCACACCCCGTCGGCGTGGGCGACGTTCACCAGCACCGACAGCGCCTTCGCGTAGCCGTCGACCGAGATCGCGTACTCGAAGTTCGCGTCGTCGCCGTCGGTGTCGACCAGGAACCCCCAGCTCCCGGCGAACCCGTCGGGGTCGTCCGTCACCACCAGGCGCAGGTACACCGCGGCGTCGTCCGCCCACCACGCGGCCGCCGGATGCACCGCGCCGGACAGATCGAGCGACGGGTCCGCGCCCGAGACCGTCAGATCGCCGACCGCGTCGTCGAGGGCCACGCCCCCCACCGTCAGCGCCTGCCAGATGTCCTCGTCCGGGAACGGCTCCTGCGCTCCGGCGACGGACGCGGCGGACAGCACCCAGAGGACCATCGTCCCTCCCTCTACCCGAGCGTAGCTCAGGTAGTACATCAAGCCACCGCTCGACAGGTCAACGGCAGGCGGAGGGGGGACCGACGCCGGAGGTCTGGTATACCTTCGGGCCATGTTCCCCGCGCCGATCCCGGTCTGGATTTCGCTCGCCGTCGCCGACTCCGCCGCATCCGAGGGAGATGTCGACGCGCCGCCGCCGGCCACCGTCCTCGACCATCGGGTCGTCGCGACGATCGACGCGGCGCAACAGCTGACCGAGACCGTGACCTGGACCGTGCGGATCGACGACCCGGCGGCGTGCAGCGCGGGCCTGGTGGCGCCTCCCGGCCTCGACGGGGCCAACGACGACGGGGCGCGGGTCCTCGACGACCTGCTGGTGATCCCGCCGTCGACCCCGGTCGGCGCCACGTTCACCCTCGAGCAGACCCACGCCGCGACCGGCGCGGCGCAGTCGGGCGTGTTCCAGTCCGCACCGGACCTGCCGACCCGCCACGCCTCGCTGGTGGTGGAGGTCCCGTCGACCACCCCGCTCACGGTGTGGGCGGACCCGTCGTCCACGCCCCGGTACGACACCCGGAGGGCCCGCCGGGTCGAGGCGAGCTGGTCCGACGTGGCCCCGGGGGCGGTGGCCGAGGCGGCGTGGAGCACCTGGCGGAGCTGGGCCGACGCGGGCGCGATCGTGGCGTCGGTCGACCGGAAGCTCGCCGACAAGGGGGTCCTCGGCCGGACCGTCGCCGGAGACCTCGAAGGGCTCGGCCTGGGCGGGATCGTCGACCGGGTGCTGACGACGGTGGCGATCGACCCGGGGCCGCCGGGCGAGTGGGCCACCGCACGATCCGCGGCGGCGATCGCCGATAGCGGCCACGGCACCGCGGCCGAGCGAGGCGTACTCCTGCTCGCGATGCTCGAGATTGCCGGGATCGAGGCCGAGCCGGTGTACTTCCGGTCGAGCCGCGCCCCGGGCACGTTCCCGATCACCGTCCCCGCGCCCCGGCTGCTGCCCCACCCGGCGGTCGCGATCCGCCCGAGCCGGATCTGCTGCGCCGGCGTCTTCACGAACTTGTCGGTGAAGGAGTGCTTCGGAAGGCTGCTCGGGTCTTCCTTCGG
>JBEBJW010000943.1:0-3595 GCA_040079715.1 Myxococcota bacterium
GAGCGCGCCGGCGGCACGTTCGATTCGTCCACCGGCTTCATGCGCCAGCCGGACTCTTTCAGGTTCTGCGCCTGGCCGCCCTTGAAGTTGTCGAGCGCCCAGAAGATCGGCAGCCACCGGTCGCGGTCCGGCCCGGCGAGCGACGCCTCCTCGACCCAGCCCGCGCCGGCGTCGTCGGTGTACACCGTCACCAGGTTCGCCGACCCGACCGCGACCCGCGGCCCGTCGACCGCCAGCGCCAGCCCGAAGTCCCACGCGCCCGCCGGCGGGGTGAGCGTCCCCGCGTGGGCCCACGCCCCGCTCGTGGTGTCGAACCGCTCGACCGCCCCCACGTCGGCGCCGGCCGCGTCGTCGCCGGTCGCCCCGACGAACAGCGTGGTCCCGGCGTCGTCGAGCGCGACCGCCTCCCCGAACTTGTCGTACACCGCGGGCACCGGGTCGTACAGGCTGGCGGTCCACGCCCACACGCCGGGGGCGGTCTCGTCGAACACGAACGCGGCGCCGCTGCCGGTCCCGCCTGCCCCGTCGTTCGGGGCCCCGACCGCGAGGGTCGCGCCGCGCAGCGCGATGGACGTCCCGAACCACTGGCTCGACGCCGGCACCGGCGGGGCGAGGGTGGCCTCGAGGACCCATGCCGCGCCGTCCCACCCGTACACGTAGACCTGCCCGCTGGCCGCCGCCCCGTCGAGGACCGCGCCGACCGCGAGGTGGGCGTCGTCGAGCGCGAGCCCGGTGCAGCACTCGACCGGGACCGGGAGCGAGGTCGGGACCCAGTCGGTGCCGTCCCACTCCCAGGTGGTCAGGTCCAGGTCCGACGCCACCGCGACGTGCGACGCCGTCGCCGCCACGGTCACGCTCCGGGTCGCCGGGATCGGCCAGTCGGTCTGGATCACCCCGGCCGTGCCGTCGAGGGGGCCGCACCCGTCGCCGTCGCACGCGAACCCGACCCCGGACACCGCGGCGTACGCGGCCCCGGCCCCGTCGGGCCACACGTCGTCCGGGACGTTGTCGGCGGCGCCCTCGCCCCACGCCGCACCGTCGCTGGTCAGGGTCTGGGCGGTCCCCGCCTGGATCCACGCCCCGCCGCCGGCGGTCGCGCTGTTGCCGCGGATCTCGACCCCGGCCCCGACCGCGAGGGACGCGCCGGCGTCGACCGCGATCCCGCCGCCGTCCACCCCGTCGTTGTACGCGACGATCGCGTCGTCGACCGCGTTCACCCCGATCCGCGCGACGATCCCGGCGCCGAGGTCGGCGCGATTGTCGGTGATCGACCCCCCTAGCCACGTCGCGCCGTACAGGGTGACGCCGCCGCCGCCGTCCTCGGCCTCGTTCGCGGCGACGACGGTGGCGTCGTCGGCGATCACCGTGGTCCCGCTCAGCAGCAGGCCGCCCCCGCCGAACCCCTCGCCGAACGGGGAGGTCTGGACGTTGTCGCGGATCGTCGCCCCGACGAGCTCGACCTCGAGCGCCCCGAGCCAGGCCCCGGCGCCCTCGAACGCGGTGTTGTCGGCGATCGTGCCGCCGGTGACCGTGATCGTGACCGCGGTGGGTTGGAACAGCCCGGACCCGTACAGGCCGCCGCCGCCGTACAGGGCGTCGTTGCCGACCACGTCGACGTCGTCGAGGGACAGATCCCCGAAGTCGTTCGCGACCCCGCCACCGAGGCTGTCGGCGCGGTTCGCCTCGATCGTGGTCCGGTGGACCTCGGCGAGCCCGTCGATCGCGACCCCGAGCCCTCCCCCGACGTCGGCCTCGTTCCCGGTGACCAGGCTGTCGAACACGTACAGCGCGCCCCCGTCCGACGCGAGGCCGCCGCCGAGCGGGGAGCGGTTCGCGGTGGCCACCACGTCCCGGACGACCGCGGTGCCGCAGGCGGCGACCGACACCCCGCCTCCCGGTGTCCCGAGCCAGTAGAACACCGGGTCGGTCGCGTCGCCGTCGGTGACGGTCAGCCCGCGGACGAGCACGTCGGCTTTGGCGCGGACCACCGGGTCGCCGACCGCGGCCGACCGGATCACCACCGCGTCGCGGCCCCCGACCCCGACCAGCCGGACGTCGTGCGCCAGCAAGAGGTTCTCGGGGTAGTCGCCCGGGCACACCCGGACCGTCGAGCCCGGCGCCGCCGCCGCCACCGCGTCCCCGACGTCGGTGAACGTGTCGATCGCGTCGACGGTGACGAGCCCGTCCTCCGGGGTCGCCGGGTCGCAGTCGGTCTCGACGCCGTCGCACCGCTCGGGCGCGCCCGGGAACACCAGCGGGTCCTGGTCGTCGCAGTCGTCGACGGCGAGGGACCCGTCGCCGTCGTGGTCCGCGGGATCGATCGCCAGCGCGTCGTCCCGGGTGGTCGGCAGGGCGCCGGTGTCGAGCCACGGCAGGTGGTCGCACGCCGGGTCGGTGTCGGTGTCGGTGTCGCTGTCGGTGTCGGTGTCGGTGTCGGTGTCGGTGTCCGCGTCGCTGTCTGCGTCCGCGTCGGTGTCCGTGTCCGTGTCCGCGTCGGTGTCTGCGTCTGCGTCGACCTCGTCCGTGCGGTCGACGTCCTTCTCCGGCGCGCCGTCGCACCCCGCGATCGCCGCCACCAGCGCGACCCCCGACCACCGCATCGGACCTCCAGGGGTCAGCCTAGCCCGCCGCGCGCCCGAACCGAAGCGAACACCGCGAGCCGCTCCCGGTCCAGCGCCGCCAGCGGATCCGGGCGATCCCCGAGCAGCCCCTCGACGGTCGGCGGCGGTGAACCCGTCGACCGCGGCGAGGCGGTGGACCGCGGTCCGGTCGTCCGGGTCGAGCGCGTCCCAGCAGCCGGCGCTCGCCGCGCCGAGCGATCGGTGGCGGAGGGGAGATCCGGGCCGCCCCCGCCGAGCACCTCGAGCCGCCCGGCGCGGAGCCGCGCGACCACCTCGCGCGCATCGAGGACCCTCCGGCGGCCGGCGGCGAGCCCGAGGGCGAGCGGGGAGCCGTCGACCGCGGCGACCAGCGCGTTGACGTCGGCGTCGTCGTCGACCGCCTCCGGGTGGACCCGCCGGGCGTGGGCGCGGTACAGCGCGGCTCCGGACACCGGATCGAGCGGACCGACCTCGACCACCCGCTCGACCGCGAGCCCGCGGTGTCTCACCCGTCAGCCGCGCGACCCGTCCCCTGGCTGGGCCGGCGCCTCCGCCGCGGCGCCGGCCCGGACCTGCGCCCGGATCGCCGCGACCAGCCCGCCGAGGTCGACCGGCTTCGCGAGGTGCCCCTGGAACCCGGCGGCCAGCGCCCGGGCGCGATCGGCGTCGCGGGCGTGCGCGGTCAGCGACAGGGCCGGGGTCCCCCCGCCGGCGCCGGGCGGCAGGCTCCGGACCCGGCGGATCAGGCCGTAGCCGTCTTCGTCGGGCATGCTGATGTCGACGAGCAACACGTCCGGGCGGAACTCCGCCAGCACCCGCTCGACCTCGCGCCCCGACGCCAGGGCCGTCACCTGCGCCCCCCGCTGCACGAGCATCCGCGAGACGGCCTCGCGCACGTCGGCCTCGTCGTCGACCACCAGCACCCGCACGTCGGTGAGCCGGACCTCGGCCTCGACCGGGTCCGGGTCCGTCGGGTGCGCGCCCGGGCCCGGTCG
>JBEBJW010000944.1:0-3591 GCA_040079715.1 Myxococcota bacterium
GTGTATAAGAGACAGAGGGAGGCCCGCCGATGAACGATTCGTTGTTGCCGTTGGCGCCGGGCGAGGTGTCGCTGGTGCTCGAGCGCGCGTCCGCGCCGCGCCCGCTCCTGGTGAAGGTGCTGCTGTTCGCCCTGGTCGGCCCGGGCGTGGTGTTGACGCTGGTGGCCGTTCCCATCGTCGGGCTCCTCACCAAGTCGTGGCTCTTCGTGGTCGCCCTGATGTGCGGCGCGGCGCTGATGGCCGGGAATCGCGCGATCGTCGCCGCCGCCGCCCTCCTCGCGGACCACGGCGTCGACGGCGACCCGATCGGGACCCTCGGGTCGGTCCGCCTCGGCGGCTCCCCGCTCGCCGGCACCCCGATGAGCTACGACCCGCTGTACGACACGCTCGAGGTCGACGGGTGGGTCGCGGAGCTGCCGATCGACGAGGTCGCGGCGGTGTTGGCGCACGAGCTGGTCCACGTCCGGGACCTCCGGCGCGTCGCCGGCGCGCTCGGGACGGACCCGGCGGGGTGGGCGCTGCTCCACGACACGCTGCCGCGCGGGGTGATGCGCGGGGTGACCGTCACCGCCGAGGACCGCGCCCTCCGGGTCGAGCTCGAGGTGGTCGACGTCCTCGGCGTGAGCCTCCCAGAGACGGCGGCCGCTCAGCGGATCATCGCCGACCCGGCGTCGTCGCGGCGCGATCGGCTGCGGGCGACCCTCGCGGTGCTCCAGTCGACGGGCGAGGGGACCGCGAGGTGGGTCGAGGCGATCCGGTCGCTGGTCCCGGTCCCGGACGGGCCGTAGCGAGCTCGCCTCGTGCGGTCGTCAGAACGTCCACTGGCTGATCACCCCGTCCATCCCACCCGACGGAGGGACCTCGGTCTCGGACGGCGTGCCCGGCGCGAGGGTCGCCGCGCCCTGGACCGTGGTGAGCGCGGTGAACGTGCCGTCGGGCCGCCGGTCGGCGTCCGTGCCGAACGCCCACGGGCGCCCCGCGATCGCCACCGCGCACACGAGGTCGCCGGTCCGGTCGAACCGGGCGAGGTACGCGGTGGAGTCGTCGTCGCCGGGGAACGTGATCTCGGCGGGCCCGCCGGCGCCGAGCCGGAGCGCCCCGGTGAAGTCGCCCGTGACGACCACCCCGTCGTCGACGGTGGCCGCGAGGGCTCGCCCCCACGCGTTCCTCACCGGCTGGGCCTCCGACTGGGCGGCCCACCGCACCGCGCCGTCAGGGCCGAACCGCGCCACGAACAGGTCGCTGTTCGCCACCGTCGACAGCGTCGTCTCGCCGGGCTCGCCCGCGCCGAACACCACCTCGCCGTAGAACGCGCCGGCGATCGTGACCGACCCGTCCGGACCGACGACGAGGTCGTCCGCGCTCCCTCCGTGGGTCACCACCGCCCGCGCCGCACCGGTCGGATTCCACCACCCGAGGAACCCCTCGGCCCCCACGGGGTCGATCTCGATCGGAGGGTCGCCCGGGATCGTGGTCACACCGGGCCCGTTCAGCACCCCGGTCACGAGGATCTCGCCGCTGACCGGATCGACCGCCGCCCGGTCGACCAGCGCGTACTGCGTGCCGCCGACCGGATCCGCCCAGTCGACCGCGCCGTCGTCCTCGTCGAACCGCGCGACGAACCCCGCGGTGATCGCGAACGGGGGCAGCACGAGGGTCACCGCCTCCGGTCCGCCCGCGCCGAACGTGGCGTCCGCTCCGTAGCTGCCGGTGACCACGACGTCTCCGTCCGCGAGCGCCACCCCGGTCGCGAAGTCGTACCCGGACCCGCCGAACCGGACCGCCCACCGAACCGCGCCCTCGGCGTCGAGCCGGGCGACCCACCCGTCGCTCTCGCCGACGCTGTCGAGCGTCACCGCATCCGGCCCGGTCCCGAACGTGGCCGCGCCGTAGAACCCGCCGACCGCGACCAACCCGCCCTCGGCGGTCGGGACCACCAGCTCCGGCGCGACGATCGACACCGCCCACTGGACCGACCCGTCCGGCGCATAGCGGATCACGAACCCGTCGGCCCCGGGCGCGGAGTCGAGGGTCGTCTCGGCCGGGCCTCCCGGGTCGACCATCAGGGTGCCGGACAGGTACCCGCCGACGAACGAGCCGCCGTCGGCCCCGAACGCCACGGTCTGGAGGAACTCCTCTCCCGGTCCGGCCAGCGGGCTCGCGTCCGCCAGCACCCCACACGGCCCGGGCGGCGGCGCGGCGGTGTCTCCGGTCGACCCGCTGGTCGGTGCGTCGGGGATCGAGGGGGTCGCGGTGTCGCCGGTCGCGGTCGCGTCCCCGTCGGACGGGCGAGGCTCCGGCTTCCTGCACGAGAGCGCCAGCCACATCGTCAGCGAGCCACCTGCGATCGTCACCGCGCCCCCAGGTCGAACACGAGGTGGACCGCACCAGCCCTCGGCGTCCCGTTCCAGTCGCCGGTCCCGCTCGCGACGAGGTCGGACAGGCCGTCGCCGTCGAGGTCACCCACCGCGAGGTCGAGCCCGTGGAAGTCTTCGGGACCCCACCCGACGACGACCCGGTCCGCGTCGGTCCACGCGACCGCCCCCGACGCCAACGGCCCGAAGAACACCGCCACCCGACCCGGGCCCGGCGGGTCTTGGACGATCGCGGACGCCGCGAGGTCGGGGACCCCGTCACCGTCGAGGTCAGCCACCGCGAGGCCCGCGCCGAACTGAGCCACCGGGTCGGGCGCCCCCACGGTGGTCGCCACGCCGCCGAGCGGACCCCCGGCGTCGTCGGTCGCGACCCACACCCGGCCGGTGGCGGGGACGTAGTACCCCGACCCGTCGTGGAACCGGGGCGCCGCGATCGCGAGGTCGTCGCGCCCGTCTCCGTCGAGGTCGCCGCGCGCGGTCTCCTCCCCGGCGCCGCCTGCGCCGTCGGCGGACCACATCGCGGCGGCGTCGGCCAGATCGAACGCCCCGAGCGGGGGATCGCGGACCAGCCACACCCGGCCGTCCCGCCCGTCCGCGTCCGGGGCGGCGATCGTGATCTCGTCGACGCCGTCGCCGTCGAGGTCGACCGCCCCCGGCTCGACCTCTGACCCGTCGGCTTCGATCGTCAGGGCGGCGTCGGTTCGCCACAGGCCGGCCGGGGGCAGCGGCAGGGTGTACACCGCGACCGCCGGCAGGTCGGTCACGAAGCTGCAGGTGGGATCCGACCCGAGGCACAGCTCGCCGTCGCCGTCGCCGTCGAGGTCCGGGCACACCGCCGCCGACCCGCCCACGTCGAACTGGAACGAGGCGTACGGGTCGGGCACCGCGCCCGCCACGAACGGGCCTCGGTGGACCTCGAGCTGGCACTGGCCGCCGACCGCGAGGTCCGGCACGGCGTCCCCGGTCAGATCCGGCAGCAGGGTGGCGATGAACGTGCCGGGGGCGGTCCAGTCGGCGGCGTCGGCGATCGGGCTGTCCGCCCACGGCGCGGACGCGACCCACACGGCGTCGTACCCGGCGACGGCCAGCTCGGCGACCCCGTCTCCGTCCACGTCCAGCACCGACACCGCCTCGCCGGCGAACGCCTGCGGCCCGCCGACCAGCCACACCGCGTCCGGCGACGGTGTGGCGCCCGTGTCGAGGACGGCGCCGGTGT
>JBEBJW010000945.1:0-3588 GCA_040079715.1 Myxococcota bacterium
TCGGGCGGAACCGGAGCCTGGGCGAACCCGGGCGACCTGACCGACCCCGAGCACTGGATCGCCCACCTCCGGGCTCCGGTGCGGTTCGACCGGTGCCTCGAGACCCTCCGCGACCTGGAGGGAGCGCACCTGGTCGAGGTCGGGCCGGGCGCGGTGCTGACCGGGCTCGCCGGCGCCTCGCTGCCGGTCACCGCCACCCTGCCCCCGGAGCTGCCCCAGGACGTCGCGCTGCTGGCCGCCGTCGGGCGCCTGTGGCAACACGGCGCCGCGCCGACGTGGGACCGGCTGGTGCCGTCGGGGAATCGGCTCGAGCTGCCTCCCAGCCCGCTCGCGCTCGAGCGCTGCTGGATCGACGCGCCCGCGGGCCCTGCCCCCACCGCGCTGGCGGCGGGCGAGGTGTACGTGCCGTCGTGGCGCAGGGCGCTGCCGTCGAAGCCGGTGGCGGGCGGGTGCTGGCTGGTGGTGACCGCCGGCGGACCGCTCGGGGCGGCGGTGGTCCGGCGTCTCCGGGCGAGCGGCGCCCGCGTCACCGTGGCGGAGGCCGGGGAGCGGTTCGAGCGGATCGATCGCGGGCTGTACCGCGTCCGGCCGGGATCGGAGGCCGACTTCGGCGCGCTGCTGGCCGAGCTCCGCAACGGCGCCCTGACCCCGTCGCGGGTGCTCCACCTGTACAACGCGGAGGCGCTGCCGCGCGTGTCCGACGACGTCCCGGCCCTGCTCGATCCGCTCGCGCTGGGCCGCGCGCTCGTCCGCCAGGGTCGGTCGGCGACGGTCGCGCTGACGTTCGTGGCGCAGGGGATCCACGACGTGCACGGCGACGAGCCCCTGGTCCCGTCGCGGGCGCTGCTCGCCGGCGCGCGGGTGCTGCCGCAGGAGCACCGCGAGCTCGCGTGCCGGCTGGTCGACGTGGCGCTGGTCGAAGATCCCGGTCTGGACGAGCTCGCCGCCGCGGTGATCGCCGAGGCGGCCCACCCGGGCGACGGGCCCGAGGTCGCGCTCCGCGGTCGCGCCCGCTGGGTCCGCCACTACGACCCGGTCCAGCTGCCGCCCCCGGGCCCGGGCGCGGGCGGCGTGCTGATCGCGGGCGGCGGCGAGCTCGGGTGGACCCTCGCTCGAGCGCTGGTCGCCCGCGGCCACCGAACCCTGGTGGTGCTGTCGCGCAGCGGGGGGAGCGGCCCCGCGGGCCTCGCGGCGGAGCTCGAGGCGGCCGGCGTCGTCCTCCACCCGGTCCGCGGGGACGTCACGCAGCGGGCGGACCTCGAGCGGGCGCTCGCGCTGGCCGCCGCCGATCCGCGCGGCCTCGCGGGGGTGGTCCACACGGCCGGGGTGCCCGGGACCGGCCCGATCGACGCCCTGACCGACGCGTCCGCCCGGGCGGTGCTCGCGCCGAAGCGCGCGGCGCGCCACCTGGTCGACCTCCTCGCCGGTCGGTCGGCGTTCCTGGTCCTGTGCTCGTCCACCGCGGCCCACCTGGGATCGATCGGTCAGGCCGACTACGTCGCGGCCAACGCCGCGCTGGACGCCCTGGCGCGCGAGGCCCGGACCCACGGGATCCCGGCGCTGTCGATCGCGTGGGACACCTGGGGCACGATCGGCATGGCGGCGCGGGCGGTGGTCCCCGCGGCCCTGCGCGGCTGGCACCGACAGCGCCTCGCCGAGGGGCTGACCCCCGAGTCCGCCGCGGACCTGTTCCTCCGCGCCCTCGACGCGCTGGCGCCGCTGGCCGGTGGCGCCGCCGAGGTCGTGGTCTCCGCGGTCCCGTTCGCCGAGCGGCAGCGCCAGGCCCGACCGGCGGCGCTGGCGGCCGAGATCGCCCGGGCGCGGGTCGACGAGCCGCGGGGGGCGTCGTTCGTGGCCCCAGACGGCCCGGTCGCCGAGGTGGTGGCCGAGGTGTTCGCCGAGGTGCTCGGCTCCGCCCGCGTCGGCGCCACCGACGACTTCTTCGAGCTGGGCGGCCACTCGCTGCTGGCCGCGCAGGCGGTGGGGCGGCTGCGGGAGCGGTTCGACGTCGACCTGCCGATCCGGGTGCTGTTCGAGCGACGCCGGGTGGACGCGGTGGCCGCGAGCATCGAGGACCTGCTGCTCGAAGCGCCCGAGGTGCTGCTGTGATCGCTCAGCCGCCCAACGCCACGACCAGCATGATCCGCTCCCCTCCCCCGACGTTGCGGCTGCGGTGGCCCACGCCGTGGGTGTCGTCGAGCTGGATCACGTCGCCCGGCCCGAGCTGGCGCCGGTCACCGGTGCCGACCTCGTACTCGGCCTGCCCGGCGACGATCACCGCCCGCTCCCGCAGCGCGGTGGGGTGGAAGTCGGACGCGAACCCCTCGGCGAACCGCCGGAACCCGGTCCCGACCGCCCCGTCGATCGCGGAGACGCCGAGCCCCGGCCGGAGGTCGGCGAACGCCACCTCGAGGTCCTCGAACCGGCTCTGCCCGTCGGGATCGGACACCACCCGCACCATCCGCATCGCTCCCCCACTCCGCCGTCGACCGGCCCGAGGTGCCCCATGTCTATGCCGGTGACCACCGCTCGCCTCCTCCTCCGCCCGCTGGTGCGCGAGGACCTGCCGTCGATCGACGCGCTCGGCGACCGACCGATGGACGACGCCGGCCGCCGCTGGCTCGAGTGGACCGTGCTCGGGACCGAGCAGCACGCGATCCTGCACCAGCCGCCGTACGGTGAGCTGGCGGTGATCGAGGCCAGCTCGGGGTCCCTGGTCGGGTTGGTGGGCCTCGTGCCGTCGCTCCTGCCGCTGGCCCGGACCGGCGAGACGCCGTTCGGCGCCCGCCGGCTGCCGGAGGTCGGGCTGTACTGGATGCTCGCCCCGTCGGCGCGGGGGCGCGGCTACGCGACCGAGGCCGCCGCGGCCCTGATCGACTGGGCGTTCGAGCATCTCGTGCTGGAGCGGATCGTCGCGACCACCGACCACGACAACGTCGCCTCGGTGCGGGTGATGGAGCGGCTCGGCATGACCATCCACCGCAACCACACCGGCGAGCCCCCGTGGCTGCAGGTCGTGGGCGTGCTCGACCACGGGAGGGCGTGATGGCCCTCGGCGAGGCCCAGCAGCGGCTGCTCGCGGCGCTCCGCGCGGGCGGACGGTCGCCCGGCGTCCCCGCGGTCCCCACCGGGTCCGGGCCGGTCGTGACCGAGCTCCAGCGGCGGCTGTGGCTGTTCGACCAGCTCCACCCGGGCACGGCGGTCCACCACCTGGCGGCGGCGTGGCAGATCGACGGCCCCCTCGACGTGGAGCGCCTCCGCGCGGCGGTGACGCGGATGGTCGAGGTCCACGAGGTGCTCCGGACCACCCTGTCGGCCGACCCGAACCCGACCGCCACGGTCCTGCCGGCGCAGGCGGTCCGGCTCGACCTGCAGGAGGCTCCGGGCGCGGACGACGCCGAGCTCCAGCGCCGCACCGACGCCGTGGTGGCGGCGCGGTTCGAGGCCGGAGGACCGCTCGTCCGGGCCGCGGTGGTGCGGACGAGCCCCGAGCGGGCCCGGCTGGTCCTCGTGGCCCACCACTGCGTGTTCGACGGCGGCTCGCTGGCCCCCGCGTGGGCGACGCTGACGACCGCGTACGCCGGGGCG
>JBEBJW010000946.1:0-3587 GCA_040079715.1 Myxococcota bacterium
GAGGTTCGAATACGGAGGATCGGTGACCACCGCGTGGATCGAATTCTCGGGGAACTCCGACAGGACCTCGAACGCGTCCCCGAGGAACAGCCAACTCGTCGGGTCGAGGCGGGTCGCGCGGTCGAGCACCGGACCGAGCAGCGACAGCGGCGGGATCGACTGTGGATCGGCGTTCACGGACGCGACTGTAGCCTGAGGCGCGAGCGCCGTCAGCCCCCGGCGGTTCGAGTCCGGAGCCGCGATCCGAGGCCCAGTCGACCGTGTGTCGGTGGCCATGTCAGGCCGCGGACTCGAGCCGGGCGAGCACCTCGGCGAACGGCGCGTCGGTCAGGGCCCCGAACAGCGGGTGCTTCGGGAGCTTCGCCCGGCCGATCGCCGGCGACCGGATCCCGCACAGGAACCGCGCGACCGACCGCGGCTCCCCGAGCGCGTCCGGGTGCTTCGCGATCACCGCCGCCAGCGCCCCCGGATCCGGCCACGCCGACGAACGGACCGGCGGCGGCACCGCGACCCTGGCCCCGGTGCACCCGGTGCAATGCCCGCACGACCGCCCGAGATCCTCGCCGAACCACCCGACGAGCCGGGCGGTGTGGCACCCCTCCCCCTCCACGAACCCGATCACCGAGTCCAGGCGCGCGATCTCCGACGCCTCCAGCGCCGCGAACCGCTCCCACACCGCGTCGATCACCGGTCGGAGGTCCGCCGGGCGCCGGACCACCGCGAGGCGCTGGTGGATCCCGGAGGCCTCGACCTTCAGGTCGCCGCGGTCGCCGAGCCAGTCGAGGGCCCGCATCAACCGGTCGCGCGGCTCGCCGATCGCCGCCGCGGCCTTCGCGAGGTCCATCTTGTCCCAGGTCCGCCCGCGCGACGCCTGGCCGAACATCGCGGCGAGGAACCGCCGGCGCGCGTCGTCGAACCCGGCGAGGACCTCGTCCTGGTCCCGAAGCCACTGCCACCGGTACTCGGTGTACACCGGCGTCGTCTGGCGGAGCCACCCGTCGAGCTCGAGCCAGGTGATCAGCGTCTTCACCACGAGCTCGCGCATGTCGTGCGCGTCGGACAGCGACCGGAGCGAGACCTGGACCACGTCCTGGTCGCCGCCGAGCACCGCCTCGACCACCCCCTCGACCGCGGACCGGGTCGGGGCGTCGCCGTGGGCGAAGTTCGCGAGCGACGCCAGATCGTCGCGCGAGGCGTACATCCGGCACACCGCCGGGGCGCCGTCCCGACCGGCCCGCCCGATCTCCTGCGCGTAGCTCTCGAGCGACTTCGGCAGGTTGTAGTGGACGACCGCGCGGATGTCCGCCTTGTCGATCCCCATCCCGAACGCGATCGTCGCGACGATCACCCGGTGGGTGCCAGCCATGAACCCGTCCTGGACCGCCGCCCGGACCTCGGGCTCGAGCCCGGCGTGGTACGCGGCGGCGGCGACCCCGCGGTCGACCAGGCGGGCCGCCAGGCGCTCGGCGGTGGCCTGGAGCGTGACGTACACGATCGTCGGCCCGTCGAACGGCTCGGACAGCACCGCCGCGTCGCGGGCCGCCCCGGTCGCCGCGCGGAGGTCCAACGTCAGGTTCGACCGGTAGAACCCGGTGACGATCCGGTCCGCCGGCGCGATCCGGAACGCGGTCGCGATGTCGTCGGCGACCGTCGGGGTGGCGGTGGCGGTGAGCGCCAGCACCCGGTGCAGCCCGAGGCGGCGGGCGTGGTCGGCCAGCTTCAGGTAGTCCGGGCGGAAGTTGTGGCCCCACTGCGAGATGCAGTGCGCCTCGTCGATCGCCAACAGGTCGATCCGCGCCCGACCGAGCCGCTCGAGGAACCGCTCGTTCAGGAACCGCTCCGGCGCGACGTACAGCAGCCGCAGGGACGACGACGCGAGCCCGTCGAGCACCTCCGCGGTCTCGGTCGGGCCGAGCGAGCTGTCGAGCCGGGCGGCCGGGATCCCCTTCGAACGCAGAAAATCGACCTGGTCCTTCATCAGCGCGATCAGCGGCGACACCACGAGGGTGGTCCCGGGCAGGAGCAGCGCCGGGAGCTGGTAGCACAGCGACTTGCCGGCGCCGGTCGGGAACACCGCCAACGCGGGCCGGCCCGCCAGCAGCGCCTCGCACACCGCGCGCTGCCCGCCCCGGAACCCCGAGAACCCGAACGTCTCGCGCAGCACCCGCTCGAGGTCCACGTCGGCCACCCTCACCCCCCGGAGGTCAAGGTAATGCGGCGGCCCACGGTCCCGCGCGGGCGATGCGGACAGATCCTGGCTGTTGCGCGGGTGGCGCGTACAGGGCAGGGCCGGGGCTACGGGCAGCCGACCCCGGACCAGTCCGGAGCGGGGCCGGCGTGCGGGACGTCGAACGTCTGGTCCTCGGCGACCTTCTTCTTGGTCACGCTGAAGTACATGTGGCCGGGATCGTTCGCCTCGCCGTCCTTGTTGATGTCGGCGAACGCCTCGGCGTGGTACCGGTGGTCGGCGATCAGCACCCCCGGGAACGACATCGACCAGATCGCCGACTCCTCGGTGACCGACCCGCAGGCGACGATCGTGCCGTCGTCCTCGTCGACCAGCCGCGCGAAGAACGTCTGACTCTGGCCACCGTGCTGAGGGCTCCAGTCGCCCTCGACAAGCGCGTCGAACACCCCACCGGAGACGGCGAGGGTCGCGTCGCCCTGTTGGCCGTCGTACGCGGCGGTGATGGTCGCCGCGCCGGCCGCGACCCCGGTGACCACCCCGGTCGCGACCGTTGCCACGGCGTCGTCGGAGCTGGTCCAGTCGGCGTCGGCGGTCACGTCGGCGGTGGTGCCGTCGTCGTAGGTCGCGGTCGCGGTCGCGGTCGCGGTCGCGCCGGGCGCGATCGACCCGAGATCCGCGGGATCGATCGCCACCGAGACCACCGCCGCCGCATCGGTGTCGGTGTCGGTGTCGGTGTCGGTGTCGACGCCGCTGTCGGTGTCGGTCGCGGTCCCGCCGCTGCAGGCGATGGCGAGCAGGGTGATTCCGATCGTGCGGTGCATCGTTCCTCCGTCCTCCCTCGTCGCTTCCGGACGGCCCCTTGCAAATGGTCCAGTTTCTCCATGTTCGGGTGGTCCAATTCGCGGGCGAGATACGGGGGTCCGCCACCGAACCCGGAGGGGACCCGTGCAGGTCCACGAGCTCGACGACACCGAACGCGAGGTGCTCCTCGCCCTGCTCGCCCACGTCGCAGAGGCCGACGACCGGATCGATCCCGGAGAGGTCCTCGAGATCGACGCGATCGCCGAGGAGATGGGGATCGACAACGTCACCGAGCGCCTGATGCGGGCCCGCGGCGCGACCCCGACCTGGGCGGACCTGACCGCCGCGATCGCCCGGATCACCCGCCCCGACGCGCGGGCGCTGATCCGCACGATGCTGATCGATCTCGCGCAGAGCGACGGCGAGCGGACCGACCCCGAGTCGCGGTTCCTCGAGCTGCTGGATCGCGTCTGGCAGTAGGCGCGTCTGGCAGCAGGCGCGGCTGGGCGTCTGGCAGCAGGCGCGTCCGGCCGTCGCGGTCCCTACCGGCCCCGGCGCGGATCCCACGCGAGCCACACCACGAGGCCCGGGATCGCCC
>JBEBJW010000947.1:0-3587 GCA_040079715.1 Myxococcota bacterium
GCGTCGCGGAGCACGGCGAACCGGGCGTCCGGCGACGACGCCAGCAGGGCGAGCCGCCCGGCGACGAACTCCCCGGCGAGTTCGCCGAAGTCGAGCCCGCCCTTCGACGCCTCGCCGGCGATCATCGCCACGCTCACCGCGCGCCGCTCGGCCCACGCCTGCGCCACGACGTGCATCCGCCACGGCAGGCCGAGGAACAGGATCGTCGCCGCGACGAACATCCCGATCGCGAGCGGGGTGACGAGCCGCGCCTGGAGCGACAGATCGAGGGTCGGGGAGAACCGGCTCACCGGTCGACCTCCCGCGCCAGCTCGAGCAGCTCCCCGGCGAGCCGGGCGCCTTCGGCGGACGCCTGGACCGGGTCGACCACGATCTCGAGGTGGTCGCCGGACACCGCGACCCCGAGCCCGGCGCCCCGGCCGACCATCCGGCCGTCGAGGGCGAGGGTGCCGACGTGCCGTGCGGCCGCCGCGGAGGAGATGTCGGCCAGCACGGGGTCGATCCCGGGGCACAGCACCACGACGTCGACGTCCCCGAGGCGCACGACCCAGTCGCCGGGGGTCGGCGCCAGGACGGTCGGCGGGGCGATCGGGCGGCCGGAGACGGTCACGCCGACCAGCCCACGGACCACGGCGAGCACCTCGTCCGCCGCCGGCGGGGCGCCGACGATCCCGATCCGGAGGGCGCCGACGTGCCGATCGAGCGCGCGGTCGTACGACAAGGTGCGGACCAGCACGAGCACCTCCCGCTCGACCGCGGTCGGAGGCGCCGCCGCGGCGAACCACGCGACCCACGCCAGCACCTCAGACCCCTCGGGGGTCGCGGTCGCATCGGTCCGGTCCGCACGTGTCCCACCGCGTGTCGCACCACACCCCCGCCTCCGGGATCTCCTTCGACCGGGACGGGGCAGGCTCCGTTACGCGCGGGTACACCCCCGACGCAACCGTCAGATCCCGCGCAGCTCGCGGACCTCGCCGGTCTCGGCGGACACCACCCGGATCCGGTGGTGGTTCGTGTCGGCCACCACGAGCCAGCTCCCGGCCCGCGCGATCCCACCCGGCTCGTCGAACCCGGCGGCGACGGTGTGGGTCTCGCCCGACTGCAGGCCGATCCCCTTGATCTTGCCGTTGAACGTGTCGGCGACGTACACGAGGTCGCCGATGAACGTCAGCGCGAGCGGGTGCTGCATCCGGACCCGCTCCGCCGGCCCGTCCACGTCGCCGAAGTCGAACAACCCCCGCCCGACCACGGTGACCACGTGGTGGGACTGGAGATCGACCGCGCGGACCGAGCTCGTCTCGGCGTCGACGAACAGCAGGTACCGCCCGAGCATCGCGAGCCCGGACGGCTGGGCGAGGGCGGCGGTGGCGGCGGGGCCGTCGACGTGGTCCTCCCGGCCGGAGCCGGCGTGCAGCCCGAGGTGGCCGGCGCCGTACACCCAGATCTGGTGGCTGCCGGCCATCGCGACGAACACCAGGTGGTGGTCCCGCAGGGTCATCACCTCGACGTCCCACGGGGAACGCAGCGGCAGCTCCAGCGGCCGGGCGAGCTCGTCGCGGGTCGGGGTGCGCTCGCCGCGCGCGCCGGTGCCGGCGAGGGTCCGGACCTGGCCGGTGGCGAGGTCGATCGCCCGGAGCGCGTGGTTGTCGGTGTCGGCGACGAACAGCGTGTCGGCGTGCCGGCGGATGCCCTGGGGCCCGCGGAACTGCGCCTGGTCCGGTCCGCCGTCGACCAGGCCGGGCTCGCCGGTCCCGAACACCCGCAGCCGGCGGCAGGCGGGCCACCCGTCGGGGCCGAGCCCGAGCTGGACCTCGAGGACCCGGTGGTGGCCGGTGTCGGCGACGTACAGCCGGCCGGTGCCGTCGAACGCGGAGCTGCCCATCTCCTGGTCGAACGCGTCCGGCCAGACGTGGACCTTGCCCGGGAACCGGAGATCGCCGCCCGGATCCCAGCCCCGAGCGGTGGAGCGGGGATCGGCGTGGAGCTCGATCACCGGCCCGCTGCCGGCAGCGCCCCCGGACCCCGCCTCCGCCACGGTCCCGGCGGCGCGGCCCTCGGCCAGCAGCGCGTCGATCACCTTCGACAGGTCGGCGGCGGTCGTCTCGCCCGACTGGTGCAGCGCGATCCGGCCGGTGGGGTCGACCACCACCACCGTGGGCCAGCTCCGCACGACGTATGCCTCCCACACGTCGTGGTCGGGGTCGTTCACCACCGGGTGGGTGATCCCGAGGCGGACCACCGCGGCGCGGACGTGGGCGTCGCGCTCCTCCGCCGGGAACTTCGCGCAGTGGATCCCGAGGACCACCACCGGCTGGTCGGCGTACCGCTCCTCGATCGCGGCGAGCTCCGGCAGCACGTGCTGGCAGTTCACGCAGCACGAGGTCCAGAAGTCCAGCACCACGACCTTGCCGCGGAGCGACGCGAGCGGGTGCGGCACGCCGCCGACCCACGCCGGCGCGTGGATCCGCAGCCCGACGCTGGCGGTGACCGGCGCGGCCCGGACCACCAGCTCGTTCAGCTGCCGGTCGAGGATCTCCGGGTCGGAGGTCGGCAGCTGGCAGGTGTGGCCCTCGCACAGGTAGGCGGTGGCGCGGCCGCCGACCGCGGTCTTGCCGACGATCCACGGCGGGACCTCGGCCCCGGGGATCGCGCCGTCCGGCCCGACCCGGGCGACCACGGTGAACGGCAGGTACCGCGACCGGACCTGGTCGATCAGCGCCCGGGTGTCGTCCGCGGCGGGGTCGCCGGCGATCGCGAGCTCGGACCCGCCCTCGGACAGCCACGCCCCGGCGATCGCCTCGAGCCCGAGCGCCCGGGGGGCCCGCCCGAGGAACGCCTGGACCGACCGGAGGATCCGCTCGGCCCGATCCGCCCACTCCGGCGCGTCGAACAGGCGGGCGGCCCGGACCAGCCCGAGCGCGGCGGTGGCGTTCGCGTTCGGCTCGGCGCCGCCGATCGTCGGGCGACCGGTGGCGAACAGCGGCGGCTGGTCTGCCCCGGCGAGGGTCAGCCCGCCGTCCGTCTCTCCCAGAACAGCCGGAGCAGCGCGACCGCCACCGACTCGATCTCCGCCAGCCACCGCCCGTCGAACGTGGCCTCCCACAGGTCGAGCGCGGCGAGCAGCAGGTTCGCGTGGTCGTCGGCGAACGCGGGCACGTGCGCGCGCCCCTCCCGGACGGTCCGCATCCACCGCCCGTCGACGACCGCGGTGGCGCGCAGATCGTCGTACGCGCGGACCGCAGCCTCGATCCACGCGGGCTCGGCGAGGCCGGTCCCGGCGCGGGCGAGGGCCGAGATCATCAGCGCGTTCCAGGCGACGATCCGCTTGTCGTCGCGCGGGGGCCGCGGTCGCGCGTCGCGGGCCGCCAGCAGCTTCGGCAGCGACGCGGTCAGCAGGACCCGATCGCCGATCGCCTGCTGCTCGAGCGGCACCTCGAGCCGGAGCACGCTCGCGCCGCGCTCGAACGTCCCGGCCTCGGTGACCTGGAGCAGGGCACCGACCCGCGCGCCGTCGGTCTCGCCGAGGATCGCCCGGAGCTCGGCCGGGGTGAACGTGTAGAACGCGCCCTCTTCGCGCGGACCGTGGT
>JBEBJW010000948.1:0-3585 GCA_040079715.1 Myxococcota bacterium
TCGCTCGGGCCGGTGCGGTGGATCGTCGTCACGAACAGCGATCACACCCGCGCCGCCGCGGCCCTCGCGGCAGAGACCGGCGCCCGGACGTGCGGACCGGCGGCCGAGCAGGCGACGTTCCCGCTCCGGTGCGCCCGGTGGCTCACCGAGGGGGACGAGGTGTCGGACGGGATCCGGGTGGTCGCGCTCGACGGCAGCAAGACCCCCGGCGAACTGGCGTTGATCGTCGACGGGTCGACGCTGATCACCGGAGACCTGGTCCGCGCGCACCGGGCGGCGGCGTTGACCTGCCTGCCCGCGGCGAAGCTGGCCGACCGGGCGGCCGCGGTCGCGTCGATTCGCCGACTCGCCGCGATCCCGGGGATCGAGGCCGTGCTGGTCGGCGACGGCTGGCCGGTGTTCGAGCGCGGCGGGGACCACCTCCGCGCGCTCGCTGCCTCGCTCGACTGACCAACGCTCAGCGCGATTCGAGGTCGACCCACGGGTCGAGCCCCGCCATCTCCTGGCCCGGCCACGCGACCTGCGCCGTCGGACCGACCGATGGCGCGTCGGTCGGTGACAGCCGGTACAACCGACCGACGTTCAGGTACGGACCGGTGGTGGCCGAGCCGCCCGCGCTCCCGGCGGTCGGGGTGCCGCTGCACAGCCAGACCCGCTCGGTCATCACCCCGGTCGCCTTCTCGAACACCGCGACCCCCGACAGCTCCATCTCCCACATCGACTCGAGCGCGGTCTCCTGCTCCTCCCCTGCCCGCGCCGGCCCGGTGAGCGACGACTCGGTCGGCGCGGAGTCCTCGGGCGGAGGGAACCTCACCGCCTTCTGGGCGAGCGCCTCCGGAAGGGCAGGGTGCAGCACCGCCTCCCGGCCGGCTTCTCCGATTGGCCCATTCGCTAGGTTCTGGGCCGTCGAATCGCCGCCG
This sequence comes from Myxococcota bacterium, assembly GCA_040079715.1. Classification (GTDB taxonomy): domain Bacteria; phylum Myxococcota_A; class UBA796; order UBA796; genus JACKER01. The sequence goes on from JBEBJW010000948.1 coordinate 921, forward strand.
TCGGCCGCGATCAGCATCGATTGGTTGAACGGGTCGTCGCCGCGGTACGGGATCGCGACCGCGACCATCCCCTTGCCTGCGGTCTGGACCAGGCGGTTCCCCTTCCAGTCGCTGGTCTGGTGCACGACGGTGGTCGACCCCCGCGCGGCGGTCAGGCTCGGGATGTCCATCAGCTCGGTGTGGTTCTCGAGCCACTGGCCGGTCCGCTGGGCGTGGTCGGGGATCTGCAGGTGGAACCCGGCCATCAACTGGCTCACGATCGTCCGGAACGTCTCCTGGATCTGTCGCTCGCGCAGGTTGTCCGATCGGACGCCCTCCACGTCGAAGTCGGTGATCGCCCCCACGTCGGTCACCTGCATCTGGACCTTCGAGTCGCCGAGCCGGGCGTCGATCTCGTCGAGGACCTGCTGGACGCGCGCCTGGGGGCCCGGGGCCCACCCGTCCGCGGTGGTGGCGAGGATCCCGATGTCCTCGATCGCGCAGCTCACCTCCCACCGATGGCCCGTCAGCTTGGCGTCCTTGTCGCACGCGACGATCGCGCGGACCTGAAGCGCGTGGCTGCGGAACGACCGGTTCTCGTCGGACGCGAGCGCGATCCCGGACGGCAACACCATCTGGTCCTGGACGAACCACCGCGTCCGATCCCACCGGGCGAAGTCGTCCCCGTACACGGTGACCTCTTCGGAGGCCGGCTTCGGAGCGCCCCACGCGACCATCGACGTCACGAACCACACGGCGCACCTCCGAGTCGTTCGGTGGCTCGCCGACCACCGCCGTTCACCTTACCTGGTGAACGAGCGTCGCGGACGCGTCGGGGAGTCGGATGGACCTGCCGCCGGACTGGTTGCCTGCTGGCCTCCACGGGGCGACCCTCGCGATCGACGGCCCGGTCCCCGCGCTCGCCCCGGGAGAGCGGGTCTCTCCGGCCGCGGTCGCGGTCCGCCAGCGGGAGTTCGCGTTCGGTCGCGCCTGCGCCCGGGCGGCCGTCGCCGCGGCGGGTGGGCCGCCCGGCGGGATCCCGAGCCGCCCGGACCGGACGCCGGTGTTCCCGGACGGGATCGACGTGGAGCCGGACCTGCCCCATCCCGAGCTGGTCCCGATCGTCGCCACGCCGGTCGAGTGCGCTGGCCTCGGCCCCGGTCGGGAGACCCTGCTGTTCTCCGCGAAGGAGGCGGTGTTCAAGTGCTGGTTCACCGCGGGGGGCGGCCGGATCGCGGAGTTCGACGAGTTCGAGCTCGCGGTCGGCGACGATGGCCGTCTCGGGATCGTCCGCCAACCCGAGCCGCGGATCGGTGCCGAGGGTCGGTGGGCGCGCCGCCACGGGCACTGGTGGACCGCGTGGTGGCTGTCGACGGGTCCGGACCGCCGGTGAGCCTGGGTCCACGCGCTGCTCGATCCCGGTCGACGGCCGGGCGGCCTGACGGCGTGGACGTGCTGATCGCCGGGTACCCGACCGACGACGACCTCGCCGCGGTGCGGATCGGGGGCCCGGCTGGTGGTCCCGTTCGCCGGGGTGTCGACGGCGGTCCGATCGCGGCTGCTCGGGTCCACCCCGCCGAGGCGCCCGCCCGGGTGGTCGTGATCGCGCGGGTGGATCGACGCGCGGCGGATCGCGGCGCTCGGTCCGACGCGGTGGTGGCGTGGCCCGGGCTGCAGGGTCGACGAGGGCGTGCCGTTCGCCGCGGTCCGCGACCGGAGGATCCACGGCGCCGGCATCCAGGTGTGGTGGCGCATGCCGCCCGCCGACGTGCTCGACGACACCCTCCCGTCGGAGCTGCCGGTCCACACGCTCGACCGGGCCGCGCACGCCGTCGAGACCGAGGCGGTCCGGATCGCCGGCCCGGTCGAGGTGTTCCGCGCGCTGATCATCGGCGACGAACGGGGGTACTGACCTCCCCGGCACGACTCGACACGACTCGACACGAGAACGACACGTCCCGCTGGTGAAGCTTCGTTCACTGGAGGGAGCGATGATGATTGGCTCGTTCGTGTGGCTGACGGCAGCGGTGTTCGGGGGCGACGCCCACGCCTGCGGATTTTGCGGTTCGGGGTACACCGACTACTACGCGTGGGAGTGCGACGAGGACGACGAGTACGTCCCGGTCGTGGTGGGGCGGGCCGCCTGGGCGTCGTCGTGTTCGTCGACGTCCACGCTGCTGTGGGGGCGGGTCACCTCCTGGTACCTGACCGTGCGCTCGGCACCGAAGGGCGTGGACCCCGAGGTGTGTGTGGTGGAGACGCCGGCTCCGAACCCGCCGATCCTGTGGTGCCCCGGCGACGTGGAGGACCCGCCGGTCTGGCGGCTGTGACCTGCATGGCCAACCGAGGCGTGACCGTCGCGCCGATCTCGACGAATACAACGGAGACCACATGTTGACGATGCTGCTGGCACAACTGACGACCGCGTCCGCCTGCCCGAGCTGCGGGTCCGGATTCACCGACTTCTTCGTCTGGGGCTGCAACGCCCAGGGCGAGATGGCGCAGATCCTGGTCGGCCACGACGCCTACACCAACTGCCAGGGGGAGCCGACCCTGGTGTGGGGGATCCGCACCGACTGGTACGTGAAGTTCCGCTCGCCGGGGAACAGCATGAACCCCGACAACTGCTCGGCGCAGACCGAGCCGCCGCCGATGCCGACCGGACTGATGTGCGTCGGTGAGATCG
>JBEBJW010000949.1:0-3579 GCA_040079715.1 Myxococcota bacterium
CGTCGATGGTGGACGACACCGTGGTCCCCGGCGGGTCCGCCCCGCTGAACGCCCTCGGCGTCGGGTGGCCGGACTCGTGGCTGAACCCGGACCAGTACACGGTCGACGAGCAGGCCGAGGTCCTGCCGCGGATCCAGTGCACCCGGAGCGCGTCCACCGATGGCAAGGAGCCGTGCTCCTGGTACCAGCTCGGTCGTGACGTCCACCTGACCACCCTCGTCGCGCCGAGCATCGAAGGCGGCACCCTGACGGGCACGCTGGCCGAGGCCGACGCGCACTACGAGATGCTGTCCGAGGACATCGGGGCGCAGATGATCACGTGGGAGACGTGGTCGGGGCCCGTCGCCGCCTACTTCCCCCTCGTGGCGCTCCCGACGGTGCAGGCCCGGGGCGGCGTGCTCGCGAACACCCGCTGCCCGTTCGATCAGGGCCGCTGAATCCCTCCCTGGGGAACGCCCGCGGCGGCGCCGAGATCGCTACCGGTGCCGCCGAGGCGACGTCCGGCGACGCACCCACGGGGCCAGCAGCACCAGGGCGAACGTCGCGGGCGCGCCACCGTGGTCGCATCCGCAGCCGGACGAGTCCGCAGCGGTCGAATCGGGGGACTCCGGAGCCGGAGACGTGTCCCCGGGCGTGGTCCCCGCCGCCCCACACGGATCGTTGGCCGCCCCGGGCGTTCCGAGGTCACCTGCGCCGTACGACGAGGTCGCCAGGCACCAGGTCCCGTCGACATCGAGCCCGGCAGAGACCCCTGCCGCGACCGGCAACGCGGACAGGTCGAGCGCGTCGAGGGTCGCGTCCGCGGTCCCGATCGACAGCGCCGCCGACAGGGCGAGCGTGTCGGCGGCGAACGCGGGCTCGATCCCGCCGTTCAGCGACGGATCGGCCTGTCGGGCGACGACCGCGCGCGCCCCCGGAGCGACCACCAGGAACCCGTCCACGATGGTGATCCCGTCCGTGGTGATCCCGTCGGTGGTGATCGTCAGCCCGACGAGGTCCACCGGCCCAGGCGCAGTCAGTTCCAGCTCGAACCACTGGCCGCGCTCGGCCGGCACGGCCTCGGGGTCGAGCATCACCTCGGTGATCCGCAGGGCGCCCGGCGCGAGATCCGCGATCCCGAGTGCGGCGTCCAGCCCGTCACACGACTGGTCGACCCCGTCCCCGTCGATCTCCGTGGCGCCCGGGTGGACGCTCGGTTCGAGGTCGTCGCAGTCGTCGGTGGTGAACCCGTCGTCGTCCTGGTCGATGGGGGCGCCGTCGCCGAAGAACGCCCGGAGCACGCCGTTCGATCCGTCGGCGTACTCGCTGCCGAGCACCAGGTCGTCGTCGCCGTCGCCGTCGAGGTCGCCCATCGCGACGGCGCTGCCCACCTGGGCGCCACCCTCGCCGCCCTCGAACGTCCAGGCCGGCACGACCCCGATGCCTGCCGGGTCCGACTCGAACATCAGCACCGCGCCCTCCTGCGCGTCGCCGTTGCTGGTGCCCGGAGCGCCCGCGAACAGGTCGTCGTCGCCGTCTCGGTCGAAGTCGCCCACGCCGACCCCAGCGCCGAACGACAGCCCTCCCCGCGCGCCGAGCACCTCCCAGATCGGCGTCTCGCCGAACCCGTCGGGGCCACCGGCGAGCACGTGCACGGAGCCGGCCCCAAATGCGTTGCCGTTCCAGGCGCCCGGCTCCGCCACGACGAGGTCGAGCCAGCCGTCGGCGTCGACATCGCCCGTCGCGACCGGGTTCGCCACCAGGTACGGATTGACGGCCGACACCGGGAAGAGGGTGACCAGGCGGTCCTGGGACAGCCCTTCGACGCCGCCGGCGAAGATCTGGAGCGCATCGCCACCGTTGGAGCACATCACCGCGAGGTCGGTCGTGCCGTCGGTCTCGGCGTCCACCGGGAGGAATGCCGGGTCGCACGGGGCGGCTTCCACGGGCGTGTGCAGTCGGACCGAGGGCGCGTCGGCGAGACCGTCGGGCCCACCGGCCGTGATGTCCACGTCGTTCGACTCCCAGGTGGCCGTCGAGGCGAGGTCGTCGTCGCCGTCTGCGTCGAAGTCCCCGGCCACCGCCTCGTACGGGAGGACCGGACGCGCGATCGGCTGAGCGCTCGGCCCGGCAGCGCTCCCCTCGTACACCTGGTCGCCGGCCAGGATGTCGTCGTAGCCGTCGCCGTCGAAGTCACCGACCACGAGCGGGTACTCGCGGAACGGAACGGTGGCATCGGGAGCCAGTCCAGGGCCGGTGGGGGAGCCGAGGAACACCCCGACCGACGACGTTTCGAGCGCATCTGACCAGTTCGCGGTCACGATGTCGTCGTACCCGTCTCCGTTGACGTCGCCGACGGTGACGAGCCAGCCGAGGTGAGCGAACATCCCACCGCCGATCTCCCAATCTGGGGTGGAGGCAGGAACGGCCTCCGCTGGGGCAGCCAGCAACAGCGCGACGAACATCGGACCTCCGCGGGCAGGAGTACCGCGCCGACGGTCGCCGCCGCATCGCGACTTGTGTCGACTTGGCGCAGGCAGGCGCCCGATGAAGTCCAGGCGAAGGTACTCACGAGCCCACCCACCACATCGTGACGAGCCTGCGGCGGCGGTCCGAGCGGTTCGGACCGCTCCCGTGGGCGAGCATCGGGTGAAACACGACGGCGTCGCCCGGCGCCAACGTCGGGACCTCGCGGTACGTCAGATCGAACAGGTCCTCGTTGCGGGTGGACGTGTCGTAGCGGTGCTCGAGGTCGACGAGGGGGCTCCGGTGGGTGCGGCCGAGCACCTCGAACCCCCCGTTGCCCACATCGGAGGGATCGAGCGCGACGACCAGGTGCGCGCCTCCGTTGGCGTCGAGCCGCGCGCGGGCGGGCCCGTACAGGAACCCGGCGTCCTGGTGGTACGGGAAGCCGCTGCCGATCCGGGGCGGCTTGAAGTTCACCTGGTCGACGACGCAGCGCGGATCGGGGATCCCGAGGCCCCGCACCACGGCCAGCACCCGCCGATCGGTCCGCAGCCGGGCGAACGCGGGCTCGGACTTGGAGGGGCCGGTGATCTTCCGCAGCACCCCCGGGGCCATGGCGGGCTGGCGCTTGCGGCCGGACGCGGTCTGCACCTCGAAGTAGGTGCCCCCGACGGAGGTGTCGTGCTCGAAGGCGGCGGCCCGCCGCTCGAGGTCGGAGGTCGCGGCCTGGAGCGCGGCGACGGTGCGCAGGTCGATCAGCGCGCGAACGACGAACCAGCCTTCCCGGTCCCAGGCCTCGAGGTCCACGGTCACCCGCGCGCCGGGGGGAGGTCCGCGCTGGTGGGCGCCGCGCGACAACCGGCGTTCGGGGGCATCGAGCCCGCGCTGCAGTGCGTGTTCACCTCCCGAAGCTATCGCGTCGCGTACAGCCACGGAGCGCCCTGCACACCGACGAACGCGATGCACCCGTGAGTGGCCTACTTCGCAGGACGGATCACCGCTTCGGGCGGATGCGGATCCTCGGGTGGGAGCACGACCGGACTGTCACACCCACGGAATCGACTTCTGGGCGTTGCACCGAGCTCGCGACGCGGGTCGGCCGCGCGCTCGACCCGAGGCTGGGTGGGGATCCAC
>JBEBJW010000950.1:0-3576 GCA_040079715.1 Myxococcota bacterium
GAGGATGCCGCGACGCGGGCGCGGGCGAGCGTGGCGGGTGCCAATGCATTCCTGGGCAAGCCTGTGAAGATGGCCGAGTTCAAGGCCGTGCTCGCCGAGCGCGCCCGCGCCGGGGTCGCCGTCCGGGGCCGGGGCGGTCGGCGGTGCGGCTGCGGCGCGGATCCAGGCCCGCAAGACGCTGCTCGTCGGGATGGACACCGGCGAGCCGCCGTGGACCGGCACCCCGCCGATGTACTTCCCGAACGCCGCCGGCGGGCCGGACGGGTTCGACGTGGCGGTCGCGAACCAGATCGCGCGCCGCCTCGGGGTCGAGCCGAAGCTGGTCCACGCGAAGTACTCGGAGCTCGAGGGGCTGCTGGCCGATCCCGCCGGCAAGGTCGACCTGGTGATCTCGGGCTACGCGCCGACCGACGCGGCCGGGATCGTGTGGTCGGCGCCGTACCTCGAGTACGGGCTGTGCCTGATCGTGCCGGCGCGGTCGAAGGTGAACACCACCGCGGACCTGTTCGGCAAGCGGGTCGGGATCTTCGACGACGACGCGGCGGCCGAGGAGGTCGGCAAGCTGGTCAAGGGGTACACCGCGCTGGTCCGGATGGAGGACGGGTACTGGGACGCGCTGCTGTCCGGCAAGTTCGACGGGTTCCTGTACGACTACCCGTACGCGGCGGCGGAGATCGCCCGGTACGTCGTGCAGAACCCGTCGAAGGCCGGGTCGCTGCGGATCGCGCAGTACAACCTGACCGACTCGTCGTACGCGGTCGGGATCCGGGCCGAGGACGCCGATCTGGTCGCGGTGGTCAACGCGGCGATCGCCGACTGGCGCGGGACCGAGGCCTACGCCGACGCGATCCGGACCTACCTGAAGGGCGGGGAGGCCGTGGCGGCGCCGGCGGGCGGGCGGACGGTGACGGTCGCGGCGGGCGACACGCTGTCGCTGATCGCCGAGCGCGAGCTCGGGAGCGTCGACCAGTGGCCGGCGCTGTGGGAGAAGAACCGCGATCGGTTCCCGAACCCGCACCTGATCGACGTGGGGGACGAGGTCGTCCTTCCCTGACCGATCGACTTCCAGCCCCGAGCGGTCGAGCGGGGAATCAGAGGTGGGGCTCGGGGCGGCCCTCGACCCCGACCCCGAGGTCCACGAGGCCGTTGTTCCGGTCCATCAGGTACAGGTGGTCGCGCTGCCACCCGCCGACGCCCGACCCGAACTGGACCCCGGTGGTGAACGGGTCGCCCACCGGCGCGTCCGCGTACAGCCCTGCGGTGCCGTCCGGCTCGACCCGCCAGACCTCGCCGTTCGTCTTCGTGACGTACAGGTTGCCGCACACGTCGGTCGCCATCCCGTCGAGCTCGGCGGAGAACCCGACCGCGAGCTGGAGGAACATCGCGACCGACAGGACCGAGCCGTCGGCGGCGAGCGCGATCGTCGCGATCTCCCCCGCCTCGTCGTGGTTCACGTACAGCGTGCCGTAGTCCGGGCTGAACGTCAGGCCGTCGAGGTCCATCCCGGGCAGATCCGCGAGCAGCTCCACCTCCGAGCTCCCGGCGGGGTCGACCCGGACCACGCTGCCGAACGTGGCGACGTACAGCCGTCCGTCCGGACCGACCGCGAGCGAGTTCGGGCTGTTCAGGCCGCCGACGATCACCGTCCGCGCCCCGGTCGCGGGGTCGATCCGGTCGACCGAGCCCGCCCCCTCGTTCGCGATCGCCAGCGTGCCGTCGAGCAGGACCCGGATCCCCGCCACGTCGTTCGCCTCGAACGGCGCGACGAACGCCGACTGCAGGCCGAACTCGGTCCGGAACACCGCGTCGTGGCCGTCCGGCACGTTGTACAGCAGGCCCGAGGCGTCGAACACGAAGTCCTCGCTCGGCATCACCGACGACACCATCGCGACCGAGGTGGGCGCGATCGGGATCACCGTGCACGGGTCGACCGGCACCCCGGTGTCGCCGGTCTCGGGCGGGGTGGTGGTGGTGGTGGTCGGGTCCGGGGTCGTCGGGTCGGTCCCCGTGGTCGGCGACGTCGGATCGGTCGGCGTGTCCGGCGTGGGGGTCGACGGCGACGACGGATCCGACCCGGTCAGGCCGGACGTCTCCCCGTCGATCACGAACTGACCGCGGGACGGCACGCAGCCCGCGAAGGCCACGACGAGGAGGGACACCATCGGGATCGACCGCACGTCCGCGACGATAGCCGAGAACGGGCGTTCCGGGTGGTCAAGGTTCGGTCACCCGGCGGACGGCGGCAGCAACACGACGGAGAACCCGACCGCCTCGATGTCGCCGCGGTTGTGGTACGAGTGGCGCTGGTCGCCGCGGAACACCACCACGTCGCCGGGCGCGAGCGCGTAGGTGGCGCCCGACGCGACGAGCGCGATCCCGCCTCGCTCGCAGAACAGGTACTCGCGGGTCCCCGGGCTGTGCGGCACGCCCTTGAACTGGCCGCCGGCCGGGAGCGCGATCCGCTCGAGGTCGATCCCGGGGAGCGGGTCCGGCAGCAGCTTCGACAGCGTGGCACCCGACCGCCGCCGCACCGGGAGCTGGTCCGCCCGGTACAGGCGGCCGGTGTCGCGCGGTGGGCCGATCAGCTCCTCGATCGTCACGTTCAGCGCCGACGCGACCTTGACCATCACCAGCAGCGTGGGGTTGCCTGCACCCGTCTCGAGGTGGGCGAGGGTCGCGCGCGGCAGGCCGGCCCGCTCGGCGAGCTGGTTCTGCGTCAGCGACTGGGCGTCCCGCAGCGAACGCAGGTTTCGCGCGAGGTTCGCGGGTGCTGTCGCGTCGTCCGTCATGCTCGCTCCTCGACCGGATGACGATGAATCGACCACAGCGACGACGAACCGTCAAGCCCGGGGCAAGGACCGTGCAGGAGGTTCCGATGACGTACCGACCCCGGACGGCGGTGGTGACCGGCGCGAGCCGCGGGCTCGGCCTGGCGCTGGCGGAGGCGCTGGCGCTCGGCGGCGCGGCGGTGGCGATGGTCGCGCGGACCCGCGACCCGCTGTGGGCCGCAGCGCGGGCGATCGAGGGACGCGGCGGGCGGGTGCTCCCGATCGACGCCGACGTGGCCGACCCCGCGTCCGCCGACCGGATCGCGGCCCAGGTGCACGACGCGTTCGGCCCGGTCGAGCTGCTGGTGAACAACGCGGCGACCCTCGGGCCCACGCCGCTGCCGCTGCTGTTGGACCTGCCCCCCGACGGGCTCGAGCGGGCGTTCGCCGCGAACGTGATCGGGCCGTTCCGGCTGACCCGGCGGCTCGTCGGGCCGATGGTGCTCCGCGGGTCCGGGCTGGTGGTCGCGATCAGCTCGGACGCCGCCGTCGACGCGTATCCGACGTGGGGCGCGTACGGGGCGTCGAAGGCCGCCCAGGACCACCTCCACCGGACGTTCGCCGCCGAGCTCGCCGCGACCGGGGTGCGGTTCGTGGTGGTCGATCCGGGCGAGATGGACACGGCCCTCCACCGCGAGGCGCTGCCGGACGCGGATCCGGCGACGCTCGGACGGCCGGACCAGGTCGCGGCCGCGCTGCTGGACGCGATCGCCGACGCGGCGAACGGGGCCCGGGTGGTCCTGCCGAC
>JBEBJW010000951.1:0-3575 GCA_040079715.1 Myxococcota bacterium
CCCCCTCTCCCCCGATGCGGGGGAGAGGGGGAGTCATGGCTACAGCGTGACCAGGTACGCGAGCAGGTCCGCCCGCTCGGCGTCGGTCAGGCCGTCGCCGAACGGGTGGCCGTCGTTCGACAGGCCGGGGCGGCTCGCGTCGTGGATCCGGCGGCCGGCGGCGGTGCTCGCGTCGAGCGGATCCGCGGGCACCGTGTACCGCCACCCGACGGTGAGCGGATCGTAGTCGTCCGCCTCGACCCCGGTCCGCTGCCAGACCTCGGGCCGGGACGCGCTGTCGATCACCCCGGCGAGGTCCGGGACGCTCGCGTCGTGGAAGTACGGGGCGCGGGCCCAGATCCCGACCAGCGGGGGTGCGAGGTACCCGCCGGTCGCCTCGAGCACGACCCCGGGGAACACGGTCTCGGCGAACGCGTTCAGGTAGTCGACCTCGGGCTGACCGAAGTTCCCGGCCCGGGCCGGATCGGTGCCGATCTCGGCCAGCGGGACGATCTGGTCCGGGTACGCCGCGTCGGGCCCGGTGTGGACGCCGTGGCAACGCGCACAGGTCGCGTCGAACACCGCGCGGCCCGCGTCGACCGCGGAGGCGCTCGGGGCGTCGAACGGCCAGGCCGGCGGCTCGAGGCTCAGGAGGTACTGCTGGACGTCGGCGAACGTGGGGTCGAGCTCGGCGACCTGGTCCGGGGTGAACCCGTACGCGAGCAGCGTCGCCATCATCGTCCGGTACCCCTCGGCGTCGGCCGACCCGTCCGAGTACATCCGGTCCTTGTACTTCAGGGTCCACCACGCGCCGGGGCGCTGGTACCCGAAGTGGAGGTTGATGTCCGGGTTCGGCACCATCTCGTTCACGAGCTGGACCCCGAGGCCCCACGCGTCGTTCGCGCCGACCGCGCCGGTCCCGTCGACGAGGGCCATCTGCTCGAGTCCGAGGCTGCTCGACAGGGTCTGGAGGTCCGTGTACAGGCCCTGCATGTCGAACGCGGTGTTCTGCGAGCCGATCACGACCTGCCCGGCGACGACGCCGGCGTGGCAGGTGTAGCAGTCGAGCATCGCGAGCCCGTTCTGGACCCGGAGGCCCATCGGGTACCCGCCGTTGTCGTACGGCGCCTCGAACATCCCGTACCGCTCGCGGAACTCGGCCCAAAACGCCACGTCGTCGTCGATCGGGCCGGTGTCCCACAGCTGGTCGAGCAGCCGGAACCCGAACACCGGCAGCACCGGTGGGGCGAGCACCGTCTCCTCGAACAGGGCCCGCCCGCGCTCGGCGGCGTCGGGGTCGGCCTCGTACCGGACCGGCAACCCGCCGAGCTCCGCCTGGCTCTCCGCCGGCTCGTCGGGTCGGCACCCCACCAGGACGATGATCGCGACCATGGCTCCCCTCCGTTCGCTCGTGCGAGCGCCCACTGTATCCGCGCGAGAACCCGCCAGCGCGGGCGACCGCACGCCCGCCGGTCCGGCGTTGTCCGGTGTTGTCCCGACGACGTGTGGGAGGACGACGACGTCGCGTTCCAGCACTTCGCGGTCCCGAGCTGGGAGCGTCGGGCCCTGTGAGCCCGGCCGCCTCCGGTCAGCGGTAGGTGCCGCGCAGCACGAACGTGTCGGCGCCGGTCAGCACGATCGCCTCGCCGGCGTCGAGGGTGTGGGCCGACACGAACGCGCCGGTCATCGTGTCGAGCACCTCGAGGTCCATCGGGCGTCGGGCCTCCATCGTCACCGCGCCGAGGATCCCGATCGGGAACACGAAGAACGCGTCCCCGCTCACGTCGCCGTACGCCCGAACGGCCCCGCTGTCCGGGTTCGCGAGGTCGACCCACATCGTGTCGACGTAGGACTGGCCGCCCTCCGTCGCGTACACCGCGAACGGCGAGTCCGCCCAGTGGGCGTTCTTGCGGTCCCACGAGGCGAGGTCTCCGGGGACGAGATCCGCGAGGTGCCCGAACGCGTCGGCGCCCGGCGCGTCGTAGATCTCGGTGTCACCCCGGACGCCGGCGTCGGTGTGGTAGACGTACATCGGGAGGTTCGCGACGAACGTGTCGATCGCGGCCGCCACGAGCTTCACGGGGTCGTCCTCGCTGGCGACCGACGACCCGGGACCGATCGGCTCGTTGTTGCTGCCGACCGGCACGTCGACGCAGTACTCCCACTCCCACGGCTGGCGGACCGGGCGCCACGACCCCTCCACGAAGCCGATCTCGCGGTCGAAGTGGGGGGTGCTCATGTCCGCGACGCCGCCGTTGTACATCGCCTCTGCGGACGCGCAGTCGTGGCCCTCCGGGGCCGACGCCGACACCATCACGTCGGTGCGGTCCTTCATGTACTGGGAGAGCGCGCGGAGATCGGCGATCCCGTCGTCGCCCGGGAAGCCGTTCTGCCACGCCTCGTTGGCGATCTCGAACAGGATGATCTTCTCCTCGCGCCCGACGCTCATCGCGAGGAACCGGTCGACCAGCGCGTACCGCTCGTCGATCGTCGGGACGGTGACCTGGCCGTCGCCGATCAGGGTCCACTGGATCCGCATCCCGTACTGATCGTGGACCAGGTCGGTCAGCCCGGCGATCGTGGCGTCCCAGGTCGGGGACGACGCCGAGATCTCGCGACCGTCCCAGAAGTCCGCCCGGTCCGGGTCTCCGACGACCCCGAGCGCCCGGATGTACCGGAACCCGTGGGTAGACAGGAACGCGAGGTTCGCCTCGAGCTTCGGGCGATCGTGCTCGTAGGCCCACGCCGCCCAGAACATCGTTGCGCCGACGGCGTTGAACAGGCCCTGGTCGTCGACGAGCGAGTTGCCGTCGAGCGACACGACCCCGGTGCGCGCCTCGACCGGGTCGCACGCGACGACGACGTCCGCCCCGACCGTCTCGCCGAACCATTGGACGCCCTCGTGGACCATCTGCCAATCGGTGCGGTAGGTCCCGGCGACCGACGGCGCGACCAGCGGGAAGGTGAAGTCGTGGACGCCGCCCGGCAGCACCTCCACGCCCTCCGGGAGCCACACGCGCACGTCGCCCGGGTGGAGCGGGTCCTCGTCCCCGACGGCGCCGAGCTTGTGGGCGTCGTGGGTCCAGGTGGCGGCGCCGGTGTTCCGGACGGTGACCGTGACGTCGCGGGTCTCGCCGCACGCGAGGGCGGTCGGCAGGTCGCTCCCCTCGATCGTCGCGGCGTCCTCCGCCGTCGGACCGGTGGGCGCGGTGACGGTCGGGTCGCTCGGCCCCGCGGTGGACGCGTCGCCCTCCGGGTCTCCGACGCACGCCGCCGCGACCGCCGCCGCGGCCAGGGCGAGGACCGTCGGGTGGACCAGGGCGGAGCGGCGCCGAACGGGCGTCGAGGCGGGGTGTTCGACGGGTGGCATGCATCGCTCCGGGTGCGGGGACCAGGGCGACGGTATACACCAAGTATACCTCCCGCGCCAGCGTCGGTAGCGGTGTCCCGCGCATCCGGCGAGGACGACGCGGTCGCTGTCGACGATGCCCGACCGGGCTCTAGGAGCGCTCGGGAATGCTCCCTTCAGGGAGCGTTCACGCGCTCCTGACGCGAGTCTTCGGGCCGCCGTCCCGGCTCGCTGGGACGACTCGGAG
>JBEBJW010000952.1:0-3566 GCA_040079715.1 Myxococcota bacterium
CCCCTTCGGGCTGACGCTCACCTTGACCCCGCCCGGCGGATCCCGCGTCAGCTCGGCTGTCAGGGCCGCCATCAGGTCCGCGCCGCGCTGCTCGGGTGCCAACCGGACCGACAGGATCGCGGTGGCGACCTGGCGCAGCGCGTTCTTCTTCCGGTCCATCGCCGGCAGCGTGGTCGCGACCACGGTGATCGCCGGCTGCCACCACATCCACTCGGCCGGGCTGGTCCCGCGGTCCGGCAGCGGCTCGACCCCCGGCATCAGGTGCGCGCCCGCCCGGATGACGTCCGACGTCAACGGCACCTTCCACCCCGACGCCCGCCGGTCCGCCCCGACGTCGACCCGGCCGATCGCCAGCCGCCCGTCGGCGTCGAGCAGCCGCGCGATCAGCAGGATCAGCGACGTCGACACGTCCGGGACCATCCCGCCCCACAGCCCGGAGTGGACGTCGGCCTCGAGCGCCTCGACCTTCAGCTCGAGCTCCATCAGCCCGCGGAGCGACACCGTCAGGCCGGGCACGTCGGTCGACGGGTTCTCGCAGTCGGTGAGCACCATCGCGTCGGCGGCGAACGCCTCGGGGTACGCGTCCATGAACCGCTCGAGGTTCGGGCTGCCGATCTCCTCCTCGCCCTCGATCACGAGCCGCACGTTGCACGGCAGCGTCCCGGCCTCGTCGAGCCACGCCTTCAGCGAGCCGATGTGCGACACCCAGCCGCCCATGTCGTCGGCCGAGCCGCGCCCGTACAGGCGCTCCCCGCGGACGGTGGCCACGTGGGGCTCGGTGGCCCAGGTCTCGCCCTTGACCGGCTGCAGATCGAGGTGCCCGTAGATCAGCACCGTGGGCTTGTCCGCCCCGGCGTTCAACCAGTCGGCGACGACGATCGGCAGCGCGTCGGGCAGCTCGAGGACCTTGGCGTGTTCGAGCCCGACGGCGGCGAGATCGTCGCGGACCCGGGCGGCGAGGCGCCGGACGTCCGGCGCGTGTTCGGCCTCGCACGAGATCGCCGGGATCGCGAGGTACTGGGTGAGCGCTTCGACGAGCGACGGGATCGCGGCCTCGGCGCGGGCAGCGACGGCGTCGACCTTGGGGTGCGGCATCGGTCCTCCGGTCCGACGCTGTTAACCGCCGGGGCGTGGGATAGACCGGCCCGGGGGTTCGCGATGATCACCTGGATCGCCCTGTCCGCGGCGCACGCGGCCGATCTTCAGCACACCGTCGGCCTGCGGTACCGCCACGGCGTGGTTCCGAACGGCATCCTCGACCTGTGGTTCTTCGACAGCGACGACCCCGAGGCCCTCCCGTACGATCGCCCGAAGGTGTCGGCGAACGTGTTCGGCCTCGAGTACACGCTCGGGATGTCGAAGAGCGGCGGGCCGAAGCTCCAGGCGTGGGTCGAGCGGTGGGCGTTCCCGCTCGACGCCGGGTACTGGGACGACGAGGAGTCGCCGGCCGATCACACCGACGGCGACTGGGTCGAGCCGGACGGGCTCGGCGCGTGGGCGATCGGGTTCAACTTCGCGCAGGAGATCGCGCTGTCGTCGACCACCGCGCCGGTGTGGGTCGGGCTGGGGGTCGGGGGCGGGCTCGGCCTCGGGTTCTCGAGCGGCACGCTGACGGTGTGGCACCCGGGCTACCACCAGGACTCGCTCGACCCGGACTGCCTGCACGACGCGGTGGCGCCCGACCGCCACGACACCTGCGGGAACGACGGGACGATCGACATGCCCGGCACGGTGCCGATCGTCGACCTGACGTTCGGGCCGGTGGTCCACCTGACCGAGCACGCGATGGTCCGGATCGACCTCGGGGTCCACGACTTCCTGTACGGCGGGGTCGCCGCCGGCGGCTCGTTCTGACGCGGGACGCGCTACAGCGCGCCCGACAGGATCAGTCCGTCGTACGTGCCGAACGACCGGTACTGGCGGGTGTACCCGACCGTCAGCCCGATCACCGGCGTGCGCAGGACCACCAGCGCCGACAGCGTGAGCTCGTGGAACGGCCCGACGCCGCCGTCCTGGCGGCTCGCCGCGAACGCCCACCCGGGGGTCGCCTCGCCGACCAGCGAGATCTCGCGGATCGGGTGGAACGTCAGCTCGTTGTGCAGATCGACCCCGGGTGACCAGGGGAGCCAATAGTCCGATGCGCCCTCCCGGCCGTACCCGTCGTACCAGACGTCGGGGCCGAGCTGGTAGGTGAACAAGCTGCCGGACGGCCCGAGGAACGACCCGACCCGGAGGTCCGCCCCGAGCGACTGGGACAGCAGACCATAGCTGCCGATCAGCGACGCGCGGGTGTTCGACAGCCAATGGGGCTGGTCCCGGTACCGCAGGCGCATCCCGCCGATCAGCCCGGCGCTCGCGACCGCGGAGGTCTGTCCGTTGACCGCGATCAGCGTGACGTTCAGCACCGGCAGCGCGT
Source organism: Myxococcota bacterium (assembly GCA_040079715.1). GTDB lineage: Bacteria > Myxococcota_A > UBA796 > UBA796 > JACKER01. The sequence goes on from JBEBJW010000952.1 coordinate 2,417, forward strand.
ACGGCTTCGGCTCCGACCAGCTCCCGGCCACGGCCGCGGCGGTGATCCACTGTGCGACGATCATCTGCCCTCTCCGACCGCAGCCGCGACCGATCGCGCGAGCTGCGCCGCCATCGTGCACCGATCGCCCCCCTCCGCGCACGCGGCGTCGATCGCCGCCACCGCGCGGGCGAGCCCGGCCGCCCGATCCGCCGGGTCCGACGACGCGCGGGCCCGCGCCAGCACGAGGTGGGCGCGGTGGATCCCGAGGACCGCCCGCCCCGGACCCGCGATCGTCGCGTCGGCCTCGTCGAGGGTCGCGGCCGCGGCGTCGACCAGGTCGCGATCAGCGAGCAACGCCCCGAGATCGCCGAGCACCGCCCCCGCCGCCGACGGATCGATGTCGCGGAGCAGCCCGATCGCCTCGAGGTACGCGGCCTCCGCCTCGTCGTGGTCGCCGCGGCGGTGCCACAGGTGCCCGAGGGTGTGCTGGATCTGCGCCACCACCGGGATCTCGCCGCCGCGCCGGGCGACCCGCAGCGCGTCCTCGGCGAGCGCCAGCGCCCGCTCGACGTCCCCGCGATCGAGCCGGAGGGCCGCCAGGTTGTGGAGGGTGGCGGCCTCGGCCCGCGCCTGACCGAGCCGGGCGAAGCCCTCGCGGGCGCGGAGGTACAGCCGCTCGGCGTCGTCCGGGTGCCCGTCCTGGCGGCGGAGGTTCGCGAGGTTCGACAGCGCCGCCCCCTCGAGCCGCGGCAGGTGGGCGGTCCGGACGCGCTCCAACGCCCGTCGGGCGGCCGGCTCGGCCTCGGCCCGCTCCCCGCGGCGGCGGGCGTCGCGGGCGATCGACAGCCACGCGAGGACCTCGGTGGCCGGCCGGACCCGCCCCGCCAGCGCCTCCCGCGCCCGCGCGGTCGCCTCGCCGGGCCCGTCGACGAACGACGCCGCGACCAGCGCCCGCGCCCGGAGCTCGCCCGGCGGCGACGCCGCGATCGCCGCCGTCGCCGCCGCCCGCGCCTCGTCCCACCGCCCGGCGACCCGCAGCGCGTCGGTGTGGCGCCGGAGGAGGTCCGCCCGACCCGCCGGCTCGTCGGTCCGCGCGATCGCGGCCTCGAGCCGGGCGAGCCGCTCGTCCACCGGACCGTCCAGCTCGAGCACCGCGTCGAGGAGCCGC